>NZ_FQXR01000006.1 GCF_900130025.1 Sporanaerobacter acetigenes DSM 13106
CTATATCCCCTCAATAATTAATTGTTTCTTATGATATACAAAAAAATTAATCAATACCCCATAATTAAATCCCTACTAGGTTTTATTTCTCTCCACCCCCTTTATGTAAAACTCACTCATATTTTATATTTTAACACAATTTTTTTAAAAAATAGAGAGCTTGTTTATTAAGAAAACCTTATCGCTAAAAAGTGCACACACCCAAAAAAACTGCACACCCGTGTGCATAATTTAGCATAAGGGTGTGCAAATATAGAAACTTCATATTAAATTTATCCCCAAAAACAACGAAAACCCCTTGAAATCAAGGAGTTTCTATTGTATCAATATTTAAGTTCTTTTATGGTGGAGGCGGTGGGTGTCGAACCCACGTCCGAAAACGCTTTATAAAGAGCTTCTCCGAGTGCAGTCAGTATTTTTTCATTCCCTCTACTTGACCCCTACTGACAGGGTTCAAGCTTCAGTAGCTTCATGATTTCCGTTCCCTACTCAAAGCTTTGTAGGGCTCGGGTCCCCACTAAATTGACGCCCTATCTCAAGTCGTGGGATTCTCAAGTAGGACGGCTACCTAACTAGGCAGCTAATGCGTAATTATCGTCTGCGTTTAATTTTAAGTTGCCACTTTTAACGTTGCTTGGCGACAACGACTCGCTGCTCTTTACTCCACATCCCCGTCGAAACCAAATTCGCCCCCATTAATTAATATTTTTCTTTTACTTGTCTTTGAATTTTTCTTTCAACTTCTTTTTTGGCAATATCTTCTCTCTTGTCATATAATTTCTTTCCCTTAGCAATAGATAGTTCAATTTTAACTAATCCATCTTTTATATAAACTGTCAACGGAATCAACGCATATCCTTTTTGTGAAATGAATCCTGCCAATTTCCCAATTTCCCTCTTATGAAGAAGAAGTTTTCTAGTTCTAAGGGGATCTTGATTGTATATATTCCCTTGTTCATAAGGACTTATATGCATATTGTAAATATAAGCTTCTCCATTTTCAATAAGAACATAGCTATCCTTGATATTGCATCTACCTTTTCTTATGGATTTAACCTCTGTTCCGGTGAGAACTATACCCACTTCTATAGTATCTTCCACAAAGTATTCATGCTTTGCTTTTCTATTGGTAGCCATTATTTTAGAATTTTCATTAACCATAACAATCACCACATTACTTTTTTGAGTCTAGTATTTAGTTTATCAAATTTTTTCCACTATGTCAATAACTCCTTGTTGTAATCCAAAATTTAACACATAATAGTAGATAATCTTGAACGTAAATTTATTTACAAGAAATATTCCTATGATATAATATATTTAAAATATAAAAACAGAGGATGGTATGATGGAAAACCAAGGTAAAATAACTATAGGACAAAATTTAAAAAAAATCAGAAAAGAATTGGGCTTAAAACAATATGAAATAACTGGTGGAGAAATCACGAGAAATTTAATCAGCATCATTGAAAATGACAAGACACCACTATATGAAACTAATGCTAGAATAATTTCAGAAAATATGAATTCAATCATGGAAGAAAGAGGACTAGACATTTATATTGAGCCTGAAGATATTCTGAATCCAGAAAGATATGAAGCTAAAAAAAAGGCTGACCTATATATTGAAAATTTTAAGACCAAATTAAATGAAAAAAATTTTGAAATTGAATCAAAAGAACTACAAGAAATAGAATTGTTCCTAAATCATTGGAATTTAAATGATAAAAAAGCTAAAATATATGAACTTCTAGGAGATATATACTACTATTCTCATGACTTTGACAAAGAATTTATCTATTTAACAAAAGCTTTAGAATGTGCTTTTATGCTTCCAAATAGAAAAAATAATTATAAAATATTATCAAAATTGATATCTAATTGTATCAATACAGAAAAATATAAAGAAGCTCTTCGATTGGGAAACTTTGGACTATCAAGTCAAAAAAACATGCCTGAAAAAGTCAAAGGCATATTTCACTACAACAATGCCCTTGCATATGAAAATTTAGAAAAATTTGATAGTAGTATAGAAGAGTTAAATATAGCTAAAAAACATATAGAAGATATAAACAGCAAATTGTTTATAAAAATGCTAGTACTTGAAGGAATTTGTTATTCAAATAAAAAAGAATATGATAAAGCTCTAAATACATATAATCAAGCTATTGATATATTTAATTTAGAAAAAAAACATGATGAAATTTATTTAGTATATGCTAATATTGTTGATTTGTTTGTAGAAAAAAAGGATGTTGATAAAGTAGCTGAATATTTAAATACCATCAGCAAACATATTTCCAATATAGATGAAAATTCACCTTATCTAGCAAGAGTATTTTTCTCAATTTCCGATGGATTTTTCTTTTTAAAAAATTATGCTTCCGCGGAAGAATGTTTAAAAAAATCACTCTATCTAGCAGAAAAAAATAATGAAAAAAATTTATATGAGCAATATCTATTGAAATTGTTCAATTTCTATGTTAAAGAAAATGAAAAAGAAAAAATATACAAACTAAAAGATAAACTCTCAGAAGAAATACTAAATATTTCTGTAGATGAAAAATTAAGCTTATTCTTGAATCTAATACTATATTATCTTGAACATAATGATATAGATTTAGCAAAACAATTAGTTCAAGAACTATTGAAAAAGGAGGTTCGAAAATGACAAAATATAAAAATTTATTCCTAACATTATTTTTATATTTTGCAGTTTTTCTAAATTTAAATATCATAAATCCATTATCAGAAGCAAAACCAGATCCTGAAAGAGTCGAAAATATCATATACTACAACCAACAATAATATACGCATAGATACAAAAAAGCAATTCATTATAGAAAATATTTTCTATAATGAATTGCTTTTTCTTCATATTATTTATATTGCTGAATTCAAAGTAAACAATTCAAAGAAATATTCCTTTTCATCTATAAGTTTGTCAAATTTTCCTTCTTCCATGATTTTCCCATCTCTAATAACCAATATTTTATCATATCCTTTCAACCTTTCTTCATTCAATCTATGTGTTACACTTATAACTGTTGTATCATCCATATTTAATACCATCTCTTCTATTTCATTAGCAGTTATATTATCTAATGCAGATGTAGCCTCATCTAATAATAATATAGGTGTATCTTTAAGCATAGCTCTAGCTATAGATATTCTTTGCCTTTCTCCACCTGAAAGCTTGTCTCCTGATTCTCCTATATATGTATCAAGACCATCTTCAAGAGATTCAATCAGCATTTTAAACTGTGTTTTTTCAATCACATCTTCTATTTCTTCTTCAGGATAATCTTTAAAAAGAGTTATATTATTTTTTATAGTAGTATCAAACAAAAATACATCTTGCTGTATGACCGATATAAGTTGACTTAAAGAATCTGCATCTAGATCATCTATATCAGTTCCATCAACAGTTAATCTTCCTTCATCACACCAGTAATCTCCCAATATAAGTTTCAAAATAGTACTCTTTCCACTGCCAGATTCCCCAACAATAGCATATTTTTTACCCTTTTCAAAGCATATATTTATCCCATCCAATACATTTCTTTTTCCATCGTAGCTAAATTTCACATCCCTAAAGCATATACTTTCCCTAAATTCATCTATTTGAATACTCCTTCCACTCTTCTCTGTTTCTACCTGATTTTCTCCTATGACATTATCAATTATTGGCTTTACAGTTTTTAATCTATTGAACCTTCCAGAAAATCCAGTCATAGGCTCACAGATATTGACCATCAACTGACCAACCGAACCTATCAAGCCTATAGTCAAATCATTTTTTATAATGAAATATACAACTATGCTTAAAACTAAATATTGTATAAGGAAAGAAAAGAACTCTAAAGCTGAATCTATTTTTGCATCCATAACCCCAATATTGTATTTTACATTTTCCACCTCATCATTATATACAGAAAATTGGGCATATGCCTCATCTTCAATATCATAAGTTCTTATAGTTTCAAACCCTTCTGAAATTTCCTTCACTTTAACTAAAAAGGTTTTCATTCCATCAGATAAATTTTTTTTCAATCTTGCCAATTCTTTTGAAAAAAATTTAGGTATTATACTAAGCAAAACACTAAATCCTATAGCCACTAAGGCTATTTTGACATCAAATTTAAATAACAAGATTATCGCAAAGCTTATGTCAAACATATATCCTACAATGCCAAATAAATTTAAAATATAATCCTTTTCTATCATCTTTATATCATTCAACATTATAGATACATAACTTTCCGTATTATTTTCTGAAAAACTTTTTAAATCATAGCTGTAAATATTTGAAAAAATATCTTCTTTCATTTCAGTAACTACACTCTTTGAGTATTTTGACAATGCATTTCTATATATATAAATTACAACACAATGAACAAGTGTATAAACTATGGAAATTAAGACTGTATCATAAAATTTATCCATACTCATATCTAAAGACACCAAGTCTAGTATGTTTTTAAAAATATATGCTTCTCCTGTATAAAATATAGATTCCAATATAGTAAATACCATAGCCAATATAAATAAAGCCTTTTTATGTTTAAATAAATATTTTTTCATAATTAAATTTTCCTCCTTGATTGTGGAAAACAAAATATATTATTTTATTCAATACTACTAGATTCACTGATTTGATTTATATTGTACATACTATAAAAATATTCACTTTTATTCATAAGTTCATCAAAATTGCCTTCTTCTATGACTTTCCCATCTTTAAGAACAAATATTTTATTATATCTCTTAAGCCTTTCCTCATTTAACACATGAGTCACACTTATGACTGTCACATCTTCCATAGTAAATACGGTTTCTTCTATCTCATTTGCCGTCAAATTGTCAAGAGATGATGTAGCTTCATCTAACAACAATATTGGCTTTTTCTTTAAAAATGCTCTTGCCATAGATATTCTCTGCCTTTCTCCACCTGAAAGCTTGTCTCCTGCTTCTCCTATATATGTATCAGGACCATCTTCAAGAGATTCAACCAGCATTTTTAACTGTGTTTTTTCAATCACATCTTCTATTTCTTCTTCAGGATAATCTTTGAAAAGAGTTATATTATTTTTTATAGTAGTATCAAATAAAAATACATTTTGCTGCATTATTGACAATATATTGCTCATATACTTTATATTTAATTTCCCTACATCCCTTTTGTCTATCATTATTTTTCCACCCATATTAGGAAAGTATCCCATTAAAACTTTCAGAAGAGTAGTTTTCCCACAACCCGATTCTCCAACAATAGCATACTTTTGTCCTTTTTCAAATCTCATATCTATTCCATCTAAAACATTTTTTTCTCCATCATAGCTAAAATTTACATCATTTAACTCTATAGAGTCATTAAATACTTCAAGCTTGTCCCCACAATTTTGACTTGTATTGTCTATATGTTTAATATCTGCGAACTTATCAACTACAAATTTTGTGGATTTTATCTGATTTATATTTGCTCCTACATTAGCTATCATTTTCAAATTATTTGTAAGTTGAGCAGCACCCATGACTGTTCCAAGAGTAGTTTTTCCCTTTATAGCAAGATACACTCCAATAACTAGCATAGCAATATACATTCCCACATTGCCAAAATATGAAATAGCAATAGTCATTGCTTGTACTTTTGAATATTTGTACTTGCTACTTTCAAGATAATCATTATATTCCTTGAACTCTTTTTTGATTTCTCCCAAAATATTAAAACTCTTTACAACTCTAAATCCTTGAAAATAGTCTTTAGTTTTCCTGCTAAACACTCCATAACTTTCAGAAACCTTTTTTTGACTTTCAATAGCCTTCTTCTCCGTCGTTTTAGGTAGGACTATAGAAATTATGCTTAATACCAGCCCTACTAATGCTAATGTCTTATCTAGTCTCATAAGCATTATAAAAGATGCCACAATCATTAACACAATGGTTACACTATTGTATATAGGAGCAAAATAATTTTCTTCTAAAATAGCTACATCATTATTTAAAATAGAAATAAAATCACTACCATAGTTTTTTTGAAATTCAACTATATCCATATTGATAACTTTTTCAAAAATATCCTGCCTTATAGACTTAATGACATTCTTATTTAGTTTTGAAACAAGAGCAGTACGCACTACATTGACTACAGCTATGGCAAGCAAAAGTCCAACTATAAATAACAATACTTTAAATATCATATTTAGACCATTTACTTCAAAAATAATATCTATTATAAATTTTTCTGCCAATGCAATAAATGTATTTAAAATTGAATATATACAAATAAAAGCCAATGCTGCAACACACAGCCCTTTAAATTTAAAAAGGTATTTATACACATGACAACATCCTTTCTATATTTGGATAGTATTTATAGAAAATTATACAATAGCATTGTAATTACAAGAAATATTTCCAGTAAATTATTTTACCTATTGATAGTATTATAGTACAAGCTTTTCAAAAAATAAATAGATTTACTCTATTTTTTTATAATATTTCCCTCTTATAAAATCAAGAAGGTAGACAATATAAAAAAGAGCCATTCAAAATAGAAATTCTATCTTGAATGGCTCTTTTATTTTAGACAAGCATGAAGTCGATAGTTCCCTTTAGCACATCTGCTCCTATTACTTTTATATTTACCATATCTCCAATTCTATATTGTTTTTTGCTCAATTCTCCAATGATATAGTATTTTTCTTCATCATAAAAATAATAGTCATCAATCATATTGCTGAAATGTACAAGACCCTCTATGGTATTGTCAAGCTGAACAAACATTCCAAAATGAGTCAATGAAGAAACCATACCTTCATACACATTTCCTACTCTTTCTTTCATGTATTCTGCTTTCTTCAAATCCTCTACTGCTCTTTCAGCTTCTTCTGCAATTCTCTCATTGGTTGATGATATATCTGCTACATAGGCAAGTCTATTTTCCAATACATCCATTTTGTCTGGAGCTAATTTTCCCTTTATGTAGCTCTTTATTATTCTGTGAATTTGAAGGTCTGGGTATCTTCTTATAGGCGATGTGAAATGACAATAGTACTTAGCTGCCAATCCAAAATGCCCAGCTACTTCACTGCTATATCTTGCTTTTTTAAGTGATCTCAACATGAGAGTATTTATGAGGCTTTCCTCTTTTTTGCCTTTCATTTTATCCATAAGAGATTGAAGTTCTTTTGGATGAACTTCTTGTGAGCCTTTTAGATTGTATCCAAAATTGTGAATAAATTTATTGAATTCATTTATTTTTTCCATATCAGGGTCTTCATGAATTCTATATATAAATGGAACTTGAGACCAATACATGTATTCTGCAACTGTCTCATTGCATACAAGCATGAACTCTTCAATCATTCTATTTGCAATTCGCCTTTCTTCTTCTCTTATCTCAACAGGAATGCCCTTGTCATCAAGTATTATTCTAGCTTCAGGAAAATCAAAATCTAAACTACCTCTTCTTTCCCTCTTTTCATTCAATATATGACATAGCTCTTCCATGAGTTTTAAATCATCATATATGTGAGAATACCTTTCTTTCAACTTTTCATCATCTTTTTCCAACAAATCCGATATGTCATCATATACAAGCCTTTCCTTACTTTCAATGACGCTCTCTACTATTTCATGATTAACTACTTTACCATTTCTATCAATTTCCATGAAAACAGATAATGTAAGTCTTGGCACATTGGGATTCAAACTACAAATTCCGTTGGAAAGCTTTTCAGGCAGCATCGGTATAACTCTATCTAACAAATAAACACTGGTACCTCTTTTTAATGCTTCCTTATCAATAATGGAATTTTCGTTTACGTAGTAGGATACATCTGCAATATGTACTCCTAATTTAAAATTCCCATTGCCTAATTTTTCTATGGAAACAGCATCGTCAAAATCCTTTGCATCTGCACCATCTATAGTAAAAATAGTCATATCCCTTAAATCTACTCTTTTTCCCATTTCCTCATTAGATACGCTGTCCTCTAGCCTATCTGCCTGATCTAATACCTTGTTTGGAAATTGTTCTGGCAATTTGAATTGTTTGATTACAGAAAGTATATCAGTTCCTTTTTCATCTATATATCCCAATACCTCAACAATTTTTCCTTCAGGATTTCTTCTTTTTTCAGGCCATCTAGTTATTTCTACTACTACCTTTTGATTGGTCTTAGCTCCATTCATATCTGCTTTAGATACAAATACATCCATGCTTATTTTGGAATCATCAGGAAGTACAAAACCAAAATTCTTGTTATGTTCAAATGTTCCCACAATAGTCTCATTGGCTCTTGAAAGTACCCTTAAGATTTCTCCTTCTTCTCTTTTCCCATTTTCTCCTTTTTTCAGTATTCTAGCTATAACTTTGTCTCCATGAAGGGCTCCATTCATATCTTCTGCAGATATATATATATCTGCCTTTTCTTTGTCATCTGGAATGACAAAGCCATATCCTCTCTCATTACCTTCTAATACTCCAACTACTAAATTCATCTTTTCAGGAAGTCCATATAATTCATTTCTAGTCTTAATTATGGCTCCTTCTTTTTCCATACTGTCTAGAATTTTAAAAAAATCTTTCATGTCTTTGTCATCTATTTCAAAAGATTTAGCCAATTCTTCTCTTGTCATAGGCTTATATAGTTTTTCTTCCATGAACAATACAATGTTTTCTCTAACGCTCATAAGTTTTCCTCCACCTTTTTTATTAGTAGATACATCTATTTATATTTTACCCTGAAGACATATTCTTAACCCTCATCGTGAAAAAAATGTAAGATATATAAAATATCTTACATTTTTCGAGCTTTTCCTCCAAATTGCACCTTATTGAAAAGATCTACATCATAGGAATACATGTTTTTATTTTTATCTTCATGCGCTTTAAGTCCAATATCAATCATCCTATTTACCAATTCTTTGAAAGATATGCCTTTCCCTTCCCACAGATAGTAAGCAATAGAACCTGGCATAGTATTTATTTCATTTATATAGACATTGTTTTCTTCATCTAGTAAAAAGTCTATTCTGGCATTTCCTCTTCCATCTATAGAGTGGAAAGCCTTCATTGCTATTTCTTCTATTTCTTTTGTTTTAGCTTCTCCTATATCA
The DNA here is from genome assembly GCF_900130025.1 of Sporanaerobacter acetigenes DSM 13106. Classification (NCBI taxonomy): domain Bacteria; kingdom Bacillati; phylum Bacillota; class Tissierellia; order Tissierellales; family Sporanaerobacteraceae; genus Sporanaerobacter; species Sporanaerobacter acetigenes. The sequence continues at coordinate 9,124 of NZ_FQXR01000006.1, forward strand.
GCAGGAATTCTTCTTCTCTCTCCTTTTGCACCTTTCATATTGCTCTTTACATATTTATCTTCATATGAAAGAAGTTCATCAAATCCAAGAGGTTCTTCACATAGAGAAGCCATTAAGTTGTTGTCGTAACCTATAACTGCACAGTTTATTTCTCTTGGATTTTCTACAGCTTTTTCTATGATTATCTTTCTATCGTATCTAATAGCTATCTCAATTGCTCTATCCAAACTCTCATTGTCAACAGCTTTTGATATTCCAACACTGGAACCTAAATTTGCTGGTTTCACAAATAGAGGGTATTTTAGCTTATCTTCTATAATTTTCAATACTTCTTCTTTATGTTCTTCCCATTCTGATCTATAAAACCACATATAATCAACTACTGGAAGTTCATTTGCTTTAAATACATCTTTCATAAGTATTTTATCCATTCCAACACTAGAAGTAAGTACTCCTCCTCCTACATATGGAATATTCATGAGTTCAAACAAGCCTTGTATAGTCCCATCTTCCCCATTTGTTCCATGAAGAGCTGGAAAAATCACATCTATATTTTCTACAATTTTTTTATTGCTAAAAAGTCCCCCCTTTTCATTTGGATGAGAATAGAAATTGTGATCATCATGAAATGGAGTAAAAACTATTTCTTTTAAATCTTTCAAATTGTTTTCTTTGAAATTTTCAAACTTAAATAGACTATCTCCAGTAAGCCATCTTCCTTCCTTATTTATATATATAGGTACTATATCATATTTTTCTTTATCTATATTTTCCATTATTTGAATGCCTGTAATGACAGATACTTCGTGTTCAACGCTTCTTCCACCAAATATTACACCAACTCTTTTTTTCATTTCATTCCCTCCTCAAGAGAAAATTATTCATCATAATTGTCAGGTAAATCATTTTCAAATAATACTACATCTTTAGGCTTAACAATTTTTTGTAACTCTACAGTTGCTTCGTCTAAATTGTCTACAACAAATACATTCTCCTCACTATAACCAACTTCCATCAATCCTTCATAAATTGGCTTAGTTCGTTTCCCTCCTACCAATATAGCATAGTCACAAACCTTTCCTATATTAGTTCCTAATTCTCTATTGGCATCTTCTTCCCTTTCCCCCAATTCAACCATTCCAGGAGTTATAATTATTTTTTTACCTTCTTTAAATTGACTCAAAACCTCTAACGCAGCCCTTGCTCCTATTGGATTTGAATTGAAGGCATCATCTATAATTATAATTCCAGTACCTGGGTCTATAATATTTAATCTATGAGGTATAGGTTCAACTTTTTCAATGCCTCTTTTTATTTCTTCAAAAGAAAGTCCCAAGGCCTTTCCAACGCTAGCTCCAGCTAGCAAATTGTAAATATTGTGCTTACCCAATAATCTTGTTGTACATTTTATCTCATTTCCTTCCTTGTCTTTTAGAGTAAATGTTGAACCAAGTTTGGAAACTTCAATATCTGCAGCATAAATATCTAATTCATCTATATTTTCTAATCCATAAAGTATCTTTTCTTTAAAAGTCTTATCTGCTAATTTTTTTATATGTTCATTGTCATAATTAAAAATAGCTACTCCATCAGCAGGCAATTCTTCTATAAGTTCATATTTAGTCTTCATTATATTTTCTATATTCTTGAAAGTTTCTAAATGAGCTGGACCTATAGATGTTAAAACACCAATACTAGGATTTGTAAGTTTCGCTAATTCCTTTATATCCCCAATATTTCTTGCTCCCATTTCAGCAACAAATACTTCTACATCGTCATTTAAGTCACTATTTATGACTTTGCTTATTCCCATAGGAGTATTGAAACTTTCAGGAGTTTTTAAAACATTATATTTTTCATCTAGTATTGTAGCTGTAACAAATTTTGTACTAGTCTTTCCAAAGCTTCCTGTTATACCTACAACCTTTAATTTTTCCATGGATTTTACCTTTTCTTGAGCTTTTTCATAATAGTACATATTTATCTTTTTCTCAATTGGAGCAACTGATATATTTGCCAATATCATTATTTTAGGTTGAAAATAATCTAAAATAAAAAACATATAAAGTACAATAGGCAAATAAAACTGTTTATCACTGACTACTCCTTTGTATATCAAAGATACAATCAGTAGTACAAGAAATATTATAATGAAATTTGAAACATAAAGTCTTTTAGCTCGTGGAGTAAAAACTAATTCTTTTTTTGCTTCTTCCTTTTTAAAATCAGTTGTATACAAGATTGCCACAATAAATATTCCTAAATATCCATAAAATAAAAATATACTCTTGTTAAATCCAGCAATTATAATATATGCCACTGTCAAAACAGTTAAAAATATCAAACTGTTCTTCAATTTTTTTGTATATACTTTTGAAGAACTATTCATCCATTTTTTATATTGTTCATTTTTATATCCCTCAAGTTGCATCATATGTAGGAAAAATTTTGACCTGAAAACAACTGCAACAATACACAGGGCAATGGAAACAGAAAATAAAATATTTATTTCCACCTTATTCACCTCCCAATAAAAAGGTTTCTAATATGATAGAAAATCTGCCAAATGAGTCCAAATACGAATAATGTCCCGCACCTTCGAGGACAACTAATCCGCTGTCTCTTATTTCATTTTCCATGATCTTTCCCATATACAATGGTGTTGCCGTATCTTTATCTCCCCATATGAGAAGAGTTGAAGCTTCTATTTCCTTCAAAAGTGGCTTTAAATCTTCATTAACTACTTTCACAAGTACTTTTCTCATTATTCCAGAAGAATTTTGATAATCGGTGGAGCCAAATTTTTTGTAGAATTTCTCCATTCTTTCTTTTTTGTCTATCCAAAAAAACAATATATTGTATACAGCTCTTAAAATCTTAAAACTATAAACTTTTATGTAATATTTGGCTCCTCTTTTTGGAATAAGACCGGCACTGTCTATTAAGATCATTTTCTTTACAATATTTTTATACTGACTAGATAGTACTATGGATACTCTTCCACCAAAAGAATGACCTATCAAGATGACTTCATCCATATTAAAATTATCTATAAACTTTTTAGCTACCCTTGCATAGTCATATACCCCAAATACCTCACTAGGTTCTTCACTTTGTCCAAAACCTGGAAAATCTATGGCATATACTCTAAAATTCTTCACAAGTAAATTAAATATAGGCATCATTGTATCAATATTTGCTCCCCAACCATGAAGAAGCAAAACATTTGGCCCATTGCCTTCAACAATATAATTTATGTCTATACCTTCTATATTAACTTTCATACATTACCTTCCTCACTAATTTTAACTTAATCTATATTATTAACTTACTATTTATGATTATAACAAATATTTGTTTTTTATTACATAAGAAAGATATTAACTATAAGATTATATCACATATATGCCTTTTTTTATAGTATGTATTGAAAAATCCCTCTCAAATTCGAGAGGGATTTTTTATTCATTATATAAACAATTGAGCAAATACCAATGATACAATTGTCATAAGCTTAATCAATATGTTTATTGATGGACCTGATGTATCTTTAAATGGATCTCCTACTGTATCTCCAACTACAGCTGCTTTATGAGCTGGGCTTCCTTTCCCACCATGGTTTCCTTCTTCTATATATTTCTTAGCATTGTCCCAAGCACCACCTGCATTGGCCATAAATATTGCCATAAGAACACCTGTAACTAATGCTCCAGCAAGCAATCCTCCAAGAGCTTCTGGTCCTAGTATAACACCTACCAATATAGGCACTACAACAGCCAACAATCCTGGTACAATCATTTCTTTTAGTGCAGCTTTTGTACTAATGTCAACACATGTACCATATTCTGGAGTAGCTTTACCTTCCATGATTCCTGGAATTGTCTTAAATTGTCTTCTTACTTCTTCAATCATACTAAAAGCAGCTTTTCCTACTGCTTCCATTGTTATTGCTGAGAAAATAAATGGCAACATTCCACCTATAAACAACCCAGCTATAACTTTTGGACTAGTCAAATCTATTCCTGACAATCCAACTGCTTGTGTATAAGAAGCAAATAGTGCAAGAGCCGTTAGAGCAGCTGAACCTATTGCAAATCCCTTACCTACAGCAGCAGTAGTGTTTCCTACTGAATCAAGTTTGTCTGTAATTTTACGTACATCTTCTGGCAAATCACACATTTCAGCAATTCCACCAGCATTGTCAGCGATAGGACCATAAGCATCTACTGCTATTGTCATTCCTGCAGTTGAAAGCATCCCTACAGCTGCTAATGCTATCCCATATAATCCTTCTGCTGCATTTGTTGCTCCATTTGAAGCATAAAATGCAACTAATATTCCAATTGCTATAACAATGATTGGTCCTCCTGTAGACATCATACCTACAGAAAGTCCACCTATGATATTTGTTGATGCTCCAGTTTCTGATTCATCTGCTATTCTCTTTACAGGTTTATAATCAGCAGATGTATAATATTCTGTTATCTTTGCTATTATAATTCCTACTGCAAGACCAGATAGTATTGATACAAATGGTCTATAAGATCCTAACATTGAATTACTCAATATAAATGCAAATATGATAGTAATGATTGAACTTACAGCTGTACCTGTATTTAAAGATTTTTGTGGATCTTTATTTCCTCTTACAAAGAAAACACCAATGATTGAAGCAACAATACCTACAGATGCAAGTGCTAATGCATAATTAACACCACTATCTCCATAAGCAGCTATTCCAAGAGTGATTGCTGAAATAATTGCACCAACATAGGATTCAAATAAATCAGCACCCATTCCAGCTACGTCCCCTACATTGTCTCCAACATTATCTGCGATAACAGCAGGATTTCTTGGGTCATCCTCTGGAATTCCAGCTTCAACTTTCCCAACTAGGTCAGCTCCAACGTCAGCAGCTTTTGTATAAATTCCACCACCAACACGAGCAAAAAGTGCTATTGATGAAGCGCCAAGTCCAAATCCAGTTATGATTTCTGGATCCTCAAATATTATGTATAATAAACCTACTCCTAATACTCCAAGGCCTACTACACACATTCCCATAACTGCTCCACCTGAAAAAGCAACATTTAGAGCTTTGTTCATACCTTCTTCTTTTGCAGCATTGGCAGTTCTTACATTGGCTTTTGTGGCAACTCTCATTCCAAAATAGCCTGCCAATATAGAAAATATTGCTCCTAATAAGAAACATAATGCCGTTTTTGGACTAATACCAATAGCTAATACTATAAATAGTACAACAATAAAAATTGCTAGAGATCTGTACTCTCTCTTTAAAAATGCCATAGCACCTTCTTGTATATAAGATGAAATTTCCTTCATCCTATCTGTGCCAGGCGCTACTTTATTGATTGAATTTGCCTTATAAAGAGCAAAAAATAGCGCTAGTACGCCAACAATAGGTGCTATTATAATAGCATTGTCCATTTTATAATACCTCCTTTGTTTTATTGTATTGCAGCTAATACTATTGCAGAAACCATAAATACAATGGCTGCTATAGTTGTTGCTTTAGCTAGTTTATCTTCATAATTTTTGCTTTTGCTTTTTCCCCAAATACTTTCACCTGCACCACCAATAGTTCCAAGTCCTTCTGATTTACTTGGTTGTAGCATGACAGTAAATATCAACACCACACTTGCAAGTAAAACAATTATTGAAAATAATGTTTGCACTTTTCCACCTCCTGTTCTATATGTAAAAAATATACCTTTCCTATTCATAAACAACAATATTTTAACACAGAGACTATATAAAATCAATAGAAAATGGTAAAAGGTCTAGAACATAAATAAATAGTAAGGATACCCTTACTATTTATTTATTCCCATTTTACTTTTTTAAATTATAAAAAGCATCCATTCCTCTATACTCTGCAGTATCTCCTAGAAAATCTTCAAGTCTTAAAAGTTGATTATATTTTGCAACTCTATCTGTTCTAGATGGTGCACCAGTTTTTATTTGTCCTGCATTTACACCAACTACTAAATCTGCAATAGTTGTATCTTCTGTCTCACCTGATCTATGAGATACAACTGCAGTATATCCATGAACTTTAGCCATTTCTATAGTATTTAATGTTTCTGTAAGTGTACCTATTTGATTTAATTTTATAAGCACTGAATTTGCAACTTGTAATTGGATACCCTTTTCTACTCTTTCAGTATTTGTAACAAACAAATCGTCTCCAACTATTTGTACCTTGTCTCCTAATCTGTCAGTCAATAGCTTCCATCCATCCCAATCTTCCTCAGCTAGACCATCTTCAATAGATATTATTGGATATTTGTTTACTAATTCTTCATAAAAATCAACCATTTCTTCTACAGTTAATTCTTTTCCTTCTCCAGCTAATTTATAGATTTTTCTTTCTTCATCATATATTTCTGTAGCAGCTACGTCTACTCCTAAACAAACATCTTTTCCTGGTTTATATCCAGCCTTTTCTATAGCTTCTACTATAGTAGCAAGAGCTTCTTCATTGCTTGTCAAGTTTGGAGCAAATCCACCTTCATCACCAACCGCAGTATTTAAACCCTTCCCTTTTAATACTGCTTTCAAATTATGGAATACTTCCGCACCCATTCTTAGAGCTTCCCTAAAGTTTACTGCTCCAACTGGCAATATCATAAATTCTTGGATATCTACATTGTTGTCAGCATGTTTCCCACCATTCAATATATTCATCATTGGAACTGGAAGTACTTTCCCGTTCACTCCTCCAATATATTGATAAAGTGGAAGTCCAAGTTCATTAGCTGCAGCTTTAGCTACTGCCAAAGAAACTCCTAGTATTGCATTTGCTCCAAGTTTCCCCTTGTTATGTGTTCCATCAAGTTCAATCATTTTCATGTCTATTCCAACTTGATCAAATACATCCATTCCTATAATTTCTGGAGCAATAATATTATTTACATTATCTACTGCATTCATAACACCTTTTCCCAAATATCTAGCTTTGTCCCCATCTCTAAGCTCAACAGCTTCAAAAGCTCCTGTTGAAGCTCCTGATGGAACTTGTGCTCTACCAAAAGCATCATTTTCTGTCCAAACTTCTACTTCTACAGTAGGGTTTGCTCTTGAATCTAGTACCTCTCTTGCATAAATATCAGTTATCATTGTCATTTTTTATTCCTCCTTCAAAATTAGTGATTGACCTGTCATCTCACTTGGAATTTCAATATTCATCATACGAAGTAATGTTGGAGAAATATCTGCAAGTTTTCCCTCTCTCAAATGAACTTTTCCTTCTCCTATAATGATACAAGGAACTTTATTTGTTGTATGAGATGTAACAGGATGACCTTCTTCATCAATCATTTTTTCTGCATTTCCATGATCTGCAGTAATCATAAGTTTTCCATTTCTATTTAAAATTTCTTCTACTATTTCTCCTATGCAAGTATCTATAGTCTCTACAGCTTTTATGGTAGCTTCTAAATCACCTGTATGCCCTACCATATCAGGATTTGCAAAATTTAAAATGATAAGATCATATTCATCCATTTTAATTCTATTTATAACTTCATTTTTTACTTCAATAGCACTCATCTCTGGCTGCATGTCATAAGTAGCTACTTTAGGAGACGGAATGAGAACTCTATCTTCATTTGCATTTGGCTCTTCTACTCCTCCATTAAAGAAGAAAGTCACATGAGCATATTTTTCAGTCTCTGCAATTCTTAGCTGTTTCATTCCAAGTTTGCTTACATATTCACCTAATGTATTTTTATATTTTTCTGGTTTATATGCTATGTGGACATTTTCAATAGTCTTATCATATTGAGTCATTGTAACATAAAAAGTTTCAACTTTCTTTTGTCTTTCAAATCCTTCAAATTTTTCATCAACTATAGCTCTAGTTATTTCTCTGGCTCTATCAGGTCTAAAATTGAAAAATATAATAGAATCTCCATCTTCAATAGTTGCTACAGGCTTTTCATCTTTATAAATAACTGTTGGCACTACGAACTCATCTGTAACATCTTCTGCATAGGATTTTTCAATGGCTTCTACAGCACCTACTTCTTTTTTACCGTTCCCTAACACCATAGCATCATAGGCAAGTTTCACTCTTTCCCATCTCTTGTCCCTATCCATAGCATAGTATCTACCTGATACTGTAGCAATTTTCCCTACGCCTATTTCATTTATCTTTTTCTCTAGTTCTTCAATATAGTTTTTGCCACTTGTCGGAGATACATCTCTTCCATCTAGAAAAGCATGAATACACACATTTTCAATGCCTTCCTTTTTGAATAACTCTAATAGTGCATAAAGATGGGTATTGTGGCTATGTACACCACCGTCAGATACCAAACCCATTACATGAATCTTGCTATTATTTGCTTTTGCGCTTTCTATAGCTTGTAAGAATTCTTCTTTATGAAAAAAATCTCCATCTTCAATAGATTTAGTTATCCTGGTTAATTCTTGGTATACAATTCTTCCTGCTCCAATATTTAAATGGCCTACTTCTGAATTTCCCATTTGCCCATCTGGCAATCCTACAGAAAGTCCACTGGGACTTAATTTTGTATTGGGATATTCTTTTAAAAGTCTATCATAATTAGGTGTTTTTGCAAGTTTAATTGCATTTCCTTCTTTTTTCTCTTCCAATCCCCAGCCATCTAATATCATGAGCATTACTGGTTTTTTATTGTGCATAATAAAGCCTCCATTAGAAATTTATAAGTTTCAAAAAATCATCTGCTTTCAAGCTAGCTCCACCTACTAGTGCTCCATCTATATCACTTTCAGCCATAAGTTCCTTTATATTGTTTGGTTTAACACTTCCACCATATTGGATTCTCATCTTTTGAGAAATCTCTTCACCATACTTATCAGAAACTGTCTGTCTAATAAAACTTATCATATCATTGGCATCTTTGTTTGAAGCAGTTTTCCCAGTTCCTATAGCCCAAATGGGCTCATAAGCTATGACTATATCCTTTATATATTTTCCTTCTATATCTTCCAATGCAGCTTTTACTTGTCTTTTAACTACATCTTTTTCAGTACCTTTTTCTCTTTCTTCTAAAGTCTCTCCAACACATATTATAGGCCTTATATCATATTTCAATGCAGATTTCACTTTTTTATTTACAGTTTCATCTGTTTCATTAAAATACTGTCTTCTTTCTGAATGACCTATAATCACATAATCTATCCCTATTTCTTTAAGCATAAGTGGAGAAATTTCTCCTGTAAAAGCTCCACTGTCTTCCCAATGCATATTTTGTGCACCAAGTTTTATATTTGTTCCCTCTATTTCTTTTTTTACTTGCCATAAATCAGTAAAAGGAACACATACAACTACTTCCACATCAGCATTTCTTTCTCCATTTTTTATACCTTTAATCAAATTCACCGCTTCATCTACTGTATTATTCATCTTCCAATTTCCTGCAATTATTGGAGTACGCATAACTTCTCCCCCTTATTTTTCGCTAATAGCTGCAATACCTGGCAATACTTTTCCTTCCAAAAATTCTAATGAAGCACCACCGCCTGTTGAAATATGAGTCATTTTGTCCTCAAATCCAGCCTTTTCAATAGCTGAAGCACTGTCTCCACCTCCAACTATTGTCACAGCAGAAGTTTCTGCCATAGCTCTAGCTATTTCATCAGTTCCAACTTTGAAGTTCTCCATTTCAAATACTCCCATAGGTCCATTCCATACAACAGTTTTAGCATTCTCAATTTCCTCACTAAATAGCTTAACTGTTTTTTCTCCTATGTCCAATCCCATCATATCTTCTGGAATACTATCTACATTAACTGTTTTATACTCTGTATCATTTTTAAATTCTTTAGCTACTACTGTATCTACTGGCAACAGCAATTTTACATTCTTTGCATTGGCTTTTTCCATTAAACTTTTAGCTAAATCTATTTTATCTTCTTCAAGAAGAGATTTACCTATATTGTAGCCTTTAGCTTTCAAGAAAGTATAAGCCATTCCTCCACCAATAAGTATGGTATCAACTTTCTCAATTAAATTCTCTATAACACCAATTTTATCTGATACCTTTGCACCACCCAATATAGCTACAAAAGGTCTTTCAGGATTTTCTAGAGCCTTTCCCATAACTTCAATTTCCTTTTTAACTAAAAAACCAACACTTGATGGCAAGAAGTTGGATACTCCTACATTTGAGGCATGAGCTCTATGAGAAGTTCCAAAAGCATCATTTACATATAGATCTCCAAGAGAAGCTAGTTCTTTTGCAAATTCTTCACCATTCTTTTCTTCTTCACTTCTATATCTAGTATTTTGTAATAGAACTACATCTCCTGATTTCATATTAGCTACTATATTTTTTACATTTTCACTAACTACTTTTTCATCATCTGCAAATATTACTTCCTTTTTTAATAGTTCAGACAATCTCTTTGCCACTGGTTCTAAACTATATTTAGGATTTGGTTGTCCCTTTGGTCTTCCTAAATGAGACATAAGTATTACTTTTGCACCATGGTCTAGTAAATAATTTATAGTTGGAAGAGCAGAAGTTATTCTTCTATCATCAGTAATGTTTTTATTTTCATCCATAGGAACATTGAAATCACATCTAACTAATACTTTTTTTCCTTCAAGCTGTAAATCTTCAACGGTTCTTTTATTTAGCATATTATCACCCCTAATTTTAGTAATTGGTAAAAGCCGGTCTTGAAATCAAGACCGGTTTAATATACTTATTTGTTTGCAATATAGCCTGCTAGATCAACAACTCTGCGAGAATATCCCCATTCATTGTCATACCAAGAAACAACTTTCACCATATTGTCTATAGCCATTGTAGAAAGTCCATCTACTATTGATGAACGTGGATCTCCCTTATAGTCTACTGATACTAGTGGTTCATCTGAAAATCCTAGTATTCCCTTCATTGAGCCTTCACTAGCTTCCTTTAGTGCTTGATTTACTTCTTCTGCTGTTGTTGCCTTTTCAACTTCAAATACAACATCTACTACAGATACTGTTGGAGTAGGTACTCTCATTGCAAATCCATTTAATTTTCCCTTAAGTTCTGGAATTACAAGTGCAACAGCTTTTGCTGCTCCAGTTGTTGTTGGGATAATTGATTCTGCAGCTGCTCTAGCTCTTCTCAAATCTTTGTGTCTCTTATCTAGAATTTGTTGATCATTTGTATAAGAGTGAACTGTAGTCATAAGACCTTTCTTTACTCCAAATTTATCAACTATTACTTTTGCTACTGGTGCTAAACAGTTAGTTGTACAAGAAGCATTTGATATTATATTGTGCTTTGCTGGATCATATTTGTCTTCATTTACTCCCATAACTATAGTTATATCTTCATTTTTAGCTGGCGCAGTAATAAGTACTTTTTTGGCTCCTGCATTTATATGTTTCATAACGCCTTCTCTGTCTCTAAATGCACCTGTTGATTCAATAACTAAATCTACTCCAAGTTCTTTCCAAGGAATTTCTTCTGGATTTCTATGAGCTACTACTTTAATTTTCTTTCCATTGATAATAAATCCATCTTCTACTACTTCCATAGTTCCATTGAATTTTCCATAAAGTGAATCGTATTTAAACAAATGTGCTAATGTGTTTAAATCTCCAGAAGCATTTAATGCTACTATTTCAAAATCATCAATTCCCTCTTCCATATAAATTCTCAAAACGTCTCTTCCTATTCTACCAAATCCACTTATACCTACTTTTAAAGCCATAATATATTCCTCCTTAATATATATTTTAGCTACATATGTAGCTTAATTAACAATGTCTAATATTTTCTTTGCAGCACCTTCATCAGTTACTAATATCATATCTTCTCTGATAGAACAAATTGAAATAATAGCTTCAGCTTTTCTTTCTCCTCCTGCTACACCAATTACATTACCTACTTTTTTAAAATCTATAAGTGATAGTCCCACAGTCATGGACTCCCAAACAGTATCGCCATTTCTATCAAAATAATGTCCAAAAGCTTCTGCTACTGCTCCTTTTTCTATCAATTTTTCTATTTTTTCTTCTGATGATTTTCTCTTTTTAGCCATCTCATCTGCTCTACCCATACCAAATACCAATACATCAATATTCTTCATTGTATTTACAAATTCATTTACTTCTGGCACCTTTAAAAGGGCTGCTATAGTTTCTTCTTCAATATTGTCTGGTACATGTAGAAGTCTATAATTTCCTCCCAATTTTTGAGCTAATTTTGCAGCTATACTATTAGCCTGAATTTCAACATTTTTCCCAAGCCCTCCTCTTGCAGGAAGAACTAGTACATCACTATATTTCTTTTCTTGACACATTTCTTCTGCAACCTGTGCCATAGTAGTTCCACCAGTAATTCCAATGACAGAATTATATGAAATAACACTTCTTAAATATTTGGCTGAAGCCCTTCCCATATCTTTTAAAACTAACTCATCTTCATCTGAATTTCCTTGGACAATTATTACTTTTTTAACTCCTAGTACTTTTTCCAATGACATCTCCAAATCGCTTAAACCCTTTAAACTGTGAATAACATCTTTTAAATCATCTAATACATTTTTCCCATCTTCTGTTACATACATACCCATAGATTCAATATTTAATAGTCCTTGGTCTTTTAAAACAGCAACTTCAGTTCTGATTGTCCTTTCGCCTATATTTAGTTGAGTAGCTAATGCCCTTCTCCCAATAGGTTGACATAAATATACGCTTCTTAAAATATCATATCTTTTTTCAAGAATATCAACTATTTCAGGAACTATCTTTTTTTCTAATTCTATCAAATCATTCAATGAAAACACCTCTTAAATCTATCATAACCAAAATATCAGCTATTAAATATATAAATAACATTTCAATTATGTGGTCATTATTTGTCCCTATGTGAATTATTTGTCCCACTATCCATAAAAAAATATAGTCTCACTTCTCACTATCATTATAAGATAAAAATTTTTATTTTTCAAGTCATAAAAATAAAAGCTACTATTCTTTTTTTAGATTATCCATTGTTATGCGTTATAATATAAGTGGTAATGATGTGAAAATAGGAAGTTACCTGCTGTTGTAATTAAAAAAAGCAATCATTAGCTTAATATGATTGCTTTTTAAAAATTTCTACCATAAATTAATCTAATTTTATTCTGTATACATATGCATATTTACCACCATATGTATTTGGTGCTATTGTAGGTGAATTGATAATTATTTCATTTCCATTTTGACTGTATGTTATATCTCCACCATAATTTAATAAATTGATACTATTTATATTTACATCCTCATTACAGTAAATTACAAACTCATCATCACACCATTTAGTCAAAATACAATATATATTCTTTCCACCTTTATCCTGAGTAAAGTAAATATTTGAATTCCCAGAATTAAACACTTTTGAAGATGTAGTTGAATAAATGGAATCTCCATTCACTTTTAACCATTCCCCAATATCATATAATCTTTGTTGTTGAATTACAGGAATCCTGCCATCCGCAGTAGGGCCTACATTTAACAACAAGTTACCATCCCTTGACACAATATCTATAAGTTCATGTACTAACTCTTCAGAAGTACTATAATCCTCTAAATTTTCAGCTCTATTAAATCCATATGATTTGCCTATACCTCTGCTCTCTTCCCAAGGGTGGATATTTTCAAAACCGTCTATATCCTTATATTCTGTACTATAATAATCTCCATGATTCCCAGGCATACCTACACAAAATCTATCATTTATAACTACCTCATCCTTATTAGGAGCATTATTATAAAGCCAAGCCAAAAATTCCTTAACCTTGCTCTCTTCTTCTGTCAAATCCCATTCCCCACCATCTGTAAAAATCACAGCTGGTTCATAATTATTGACCAATTCCTTTAATTGGGGTATTAATATTTCATCCACATATCTTGATTCTTCTATACCATATTTCTTTCTATCCTTTTCTGGTACAAAATATCCATTTTCGGGTCTATGACTTTTGTTCGTTTCCCAATCTATCATTGAATAATAGGCACCCATTTTCATTCCTCTTTTTCTTACAGCTTTAGATAGTTCTCCAAGAAGATCTTTATTAGGTCCTACATCTGTCACTCTCCAATTAACTTTATGTTTATTTTTAGTTGGCCATAAACAATATCCCTCATGATGTTTTGATGTCAAAACTACATATTTAGCCCCAGCATTATAAAATATATCTGCCCACAACTCTGGATCAAATAATTCAGCCTTAAAATAATTAGCAAATTTTCTATACTCAAAGTCTTCCCCATATACTTTTTTATGAAAATCGTCGTCATTGTTTTTATAATTTCCATAAACACTTGCATAATACCATTCTGCATATGAACCAAATCGCTCGTCATTTATCTTTCTCCACGCAGGTACAGAATAAACTCCCCAGTGTAGAAATATTCCAAACTTAGCATCGTTGAACCAACTTGGTATTGTTCTACTATCTAATGATTCCCAATTGGGTAAATACTTTTTTACCATATTATACCACCACCTATTTACTCATTATATTCAATATAATTATTAGCTATAAAATCAGCATACCAACGTCCACTCTTTTTAATACTTCTCTCTAATGTATCAAAATCTACCCTAATCAATCCATATCTCTTTTCAAATCCATTTGTCCAAGATAATAAGTCAATTGCAGACCATACATAATAGCCTTTAATATTAATTCCATCTTCTAGACAGCGATGTATTTGGATAATATGTTGTCTGATATAGTCAAGTCTATCATCATCAACGACCTGTCCATTACTTTCTACCTTGTCATAGAATCCCATTCCATTTTCAGTTATATAAAAGTCTATTTTCCCATAATCCTTTTGAATCCTACTTAGAAGTTCATACAATCCTTCCGGATATATTTCCCATCCCCATTCAGTATAATTACCATCTTTTACACGAACATTTTTGAAACAATCATCAATATTTCCTGTAGAATCTGGATTGTTAGCAACAACTCGACGCATATAATAGTTAACTCCTAAATAATCCACCTTAGCTCCCTTTAAAATTTCCATATCTCCTGGTTCAATTTTGGGAGAATTATATTTTTTTTGACATTCTTCCAACATTATTTCTGGATACTTACCAGCCAAAATAGGAGCAATATACCAATCAGAATAAAAATCATAAGCTCTTTTTGCTGCAATTATATCTTCTTCCTTATTAGATGCTGGATGAATTGGTATTGGATTTAATACTATACCAATTTCTCCTTCCATATTCATTTCGTTAAAAAGTTTAACTGCCTTAGCATGGGCTAAATTTAAATGGTGTGCAACTTGTAGTGCTTCTGTATAATTTTTTCTTAAAGGTGGATGTGCCCCTTGAATATAGCCACCCATAACTTCAGAAGCAGGTTCGTTTATTGTTGACCACAATTTAACACGTCCCCTAAAATGGGTAAAAAGTACTTTTGAATATTCTACAAAATTATCAACAACTTCTCTATTTAACCAGCCCCCTTTATACATTAGAGCCAGTGGCATATCCCAATGATATAGTGTTAAATTTGGTTCAATATTGTTAGCTAATAACTCATCTACTAAATTGTCATAAAATTGTAATCCCTTTTCATTTATTTCTCCGCTTCCATTTGGAAATATTCTTGCCCAGGAAACTGAAAAACGATATGTCTTTTGATTGATTTCACTCAACAACTTAATATCTTCTTTATATCTATTATAATGATCAGTTGAAACATCCCCATTATACTTTCTATTAGGCATGTGATAGTATTTATCCCAAGATGTCATTCCCTTACCATCTTGATTAACTGCTCCTTCAACTTGATAAGAGGCTGTAGCTGAGCCCCATAAAAAATCCTTTGGAAATTCTAATTTCATATTATTCCTCCTAGTATACTAAACTGTTATTTAATATTAGAGATATCCTAAACTAGGATATCTCATTATCTAATTGTTCATTCTCTGCTTTTAATAACTGTCTTTCATATGCCTTAAAGAAAGGATACCAAATAAGTACATCTATTCCTAATAATATTAATACTAAAAAGAATGCCTTAAAGTCCATGGTGGCAAGTGCTGCACCAATTGGAGCAGGAGTTGTCCAAGGTACATTTGCAAAAGTTTTTCTTATGATATTCCCTTTCATGAGACCATATGTTATTGTTCCATTTACTATTTGAACTAATATAAAAGGTATAGCTAAAACAGGATTAAAAACTAATGGTACACCAAATATAACTGGTTCATTAATATTAAAGATTGAAGGTACAATAGCTAATTTGCCAAGATTCCTCAATTGAGAAGACTTGCTTCTAAGTAATAATAGCACTAAACCAAAAGTTGCACCTGCACCTCCTATTATCATGAAAAATGCTCTAAAGGATTGAGTATAAATAAAGATAGGTGCTTTACCTGCTGCTATTAAATCTGCATTATTAGCTAAATTCCCAATTTCAAATACACCAACGGCACCACTTACTATACTAGAACCATGTAATCCAACCAGCCATAGCAATTGAGTAATAATTGATATTACAATAATTCCACCAAGGGAATCTACTGCTCCAACTATTGGTTGTAATCCCTTCATTATAACTTGTGGAATAAGCATACCTGATTTTGATTGAACAAGTAAACTAATACCATAAAACAATAGTACAGATACAGTCATTGGAATAATAGATTCAAAAGATGCTGTAATTGCAGGTGGTACAGAATCAGGCATCTTTATAACAAACCCTTTATCCTTTAACAAACGTGTAATTTCGGTTGTAACAATACCAATAATAATTGCTGTAAAAATTCCTTCTGCTCCTAAATATTGGGAAGGTATTAAGATAGATTGATTTTTTAAAACTTCCGCTCCAGTCATATTCTCATTAATTAAACTAGACATAACTCCTAAATCAGATGGAGCAGATACAACTAAAAATGTAACTGCTGATACAACAAGAGATCCAATAGGATCCATCTTATATGATTTTGCTAAATTATATGCAACTCCTATTGCTATAAAAAGAGCCATAATACCCATGGTCATTCTAAAAGGCAATTCCAGCTCCATACCATATGCCATTGCAAACTTTTTCCATGCAATCAAAAACCTATAGAAAAAATTAGTAGGTTGTATTACATTAAGATCTACTGGTGGAGAACTAATAATTAAAATAGCACCCCCCAATAATGTCAATGGTGTTGCTGCAACCATTCCATCCCTTATTGCCCTTAAATGACGCTGTGATGAAACTTTTTCTCCTATTGGTACTAATTTCTCTTCCAATAGACTTGTAAAATTAGCCATGACACCGTTTTCTTTGCTCATTTATACTCCTCCTTAGTTTAACAGTTTAAATTTAAACATATTTGTAATATGTAAAGAAATACAAATATGTTTCTTTTTTACATTAGCAAGCAAAACTAAAGCTATTCAGCTTGTACACTTATATAAATTAATTATATTTTTCTTAATTGATACCAAACTTCTTGTACATCTCAATCATTTCTTTAACTAACTCAAAAGTGGTTTCTGTAGTTGCAAGTTGATCCTCAGCATGCATAAGTATAATAGAAAAATCTAATTGTTCTCCACTGCCTTCTTTCTGTATAAGTGCCGCATGACCCTTATGACCTTCCAAAAAGTATTGTTTGGCTTCATTTAGTTTTTCTTCTGCTAAATTAAATTTCCCTTTTTTTGCATTATACAATGCTTCCATAGTCAAACTCTTTGCTGTACCTACATTACTTATTATAGTAAAGGCAGCTCTCTCTAATTTTTCGTCTAACATAGTACATCTCCTTTTCCCTATAAAGTTCATTAGTTGCTATTTTTGTTGATTATATCTAAAGCCTGTTCTAAAACCTTTTTTCCATCCATCATTCCATAATATTGCATATTAATTACATCTATAGGAATATTTCTCCCTTCTAACTTACTTTCAAATTTACTTTTCATGTATTTTACTTGTGGACCCAACAATATTACATCAATATCTTTAGTATCTATAATACTTTCTAATTCAATAGCTGGAACTGCAAAAATATCTGCATCTATATTTTGTTCTACTGCTACCTTTTTCATCTTGTTTACCATTAAGCTTGTACTCATACCAGCTGTACAAACTAACATAATCGTTTTCATATACATCCTCCTAACTCACTTTATTATCTTACATTCTCAGTATACCTAAAAAATCTTTGATCTTGAACACAATACTTTTCCTTTAATAACGGAAACTTTCTCTTCCTAAATTAAAATATTAATGATTTCATCAACAGAATTACTATTAATTAACTTTTGAACAACTGTTTTATCTTCAACGACAGAAATCAACTTGGTATACATACTATTTAAATCTTCTTTTTTATCCTTTTGAATGTTCAACAAACATATAAACTGTACCATTTGATTGTCATCCCACAGTATTGGATATTTCAGTGTACAAACAGTCCAAAAAGTTTCTTCTGTTACCAATTTTATAGGATGAGGAATTGCCACTAAATTACCAAAACAAGTTGCTGCAACTGATTCCCTTTCTAGCACTAGATTTAGATAATTTTCTGGTACTATCCCCTGTTTATATAATTCGTTGCACATGAATTCTAAAACAGTTTCCTTATTATCAAATTCCATATGAACAAAAACTCTTGAAGGGTGTAAGAAGGGAGATATTCTATCCTGTTCACCTAAAAATAGTCTATTCTTTATATTGACAATATCATCTTCACCTAAGAATGTATTTACCACTTGAACAGGTACTCCTAAATCCTCTTTAATAGGTATTGTGCTAATTACAAAGTCAATTGTAGATAAGTCATATTTACTTAATTCATAATAATTAATTGAATCCACAACTTGTAAATTATGCTCAAATAATTTTTTCAAATGATAGTATAACAATTTTGCACTTCCAACCCCTGAAGCACATACTATTACAACCCTTTTTGGTTCTTTTCTTTTTAATTTCATTCTTTCTAAAGCTGCAGCAATGTGTATTGCAATATAGGCAATTTCATGCTCTCCCACCTCTACAGACAAATAGTCCTCTATACACTTATTAGCAATAACAGCACCATCAAATGCATCAGGATATTTTGTCTTAATTTCATCTAATAGTGGGTTCCTTATATTCATATTATATTTAAGTCTATTTATTGCAGAACGAATGTGTAAAGTTAATGCTTGCATAAATTCATTATCATCTTTCAAATCCCAATTTAATTCTCTTTTCAGTCTATTTACCATACATTGAACAATGCTTTTAGCGTCATTAAATCCTCTATATTCAATTAATGTCTCTTTATATAATAGTTTTGTCCCTAATAAGTGGATGATAATGTAATCCACCTCTGAGTTTGGAAATACTAACCCAGTATGCTCTTCCACTTCTTTAACAATTTCAGCAGCCATTTTTCTTTCCATAGGATATTCTACAACTAAATAATCATTTAAATCTTCTATAATTAAATCTTTTTCAATTCTTTTACATGCAATCATAATATGAATAGTTAAATTACAAAGGGAAAGATCAGATATTTCCACATTATATTTATTTACTTTCTTTATGATAACATCTCTAATATTTTCGTAGAGCTCAAATGCTGCAGTATCAATATTTAAAACCCCATCATTGCCAAGCATAAAACTTGATAGACAAACCCTTTTCATATATTCATGACCTTCAACATATGTCCCATAATAGGGTCTATTGACAAGCTTCAAACTATATTCACTCAATATATCTTTCACTGCCTTTAAATCATTTTGCATTGTAGATTGGGATACAAATAGTTCATCTGCAAGATCTTCTATCTTTATACAATCCCTTTCCAATATAAGTCTTCTTATTAAATACTCTATTCTATTCTTTTTGTATGAAAAATTAACAGTTCTGGTATTATCCTTAACTTTAACAATCTTGTTAAAGCTACTTTCAAATAACTCCCGATCTGTAATGTGGACTACATAGCCTTTCCCTCTTATAGATTCAATAGATACACCTACTGAATCACAATCAGCTTTCATATACTGAATTTCATTGCGAATAGTCCTATCGCTAAGTCCCAATTGTTTTGCTATCCACTTTGCAGTTACTTCCTCATTACTTTCTATTAAATATGATAAAATTTCTTTCTGACGCTCTGAAAACAAATTTATACCCCCTGTTTCAAGATGTTGAAAAAACATAGCTATGAAAAAAACTCCATAGCTAGCCATTTCAATAGCTATAATATCCACAGTATATTATACCATACGTCCCATAAGTCATAAAAATAAAAGCTACTATTCTTTTTTTAGAAAAGTAGCTTTTAATATCTTCTTCTCATTGATGAAGATGGTATATTGAGTTCATCTCTATACTTTGCAACAGTCCTTCTGGATATTGATATATCTTTTTCTTTTAGCATATTTGCTATTTGTTGATCACTTAGTGGTTTCTTTGGATTTTCCTTTTCAATATAATCTTTTATCATTGATTTTATTGAGATAGAAGAAACATCTCCATCATTTCCAGAAATTCCAGTAGTAAAAAAATATTTTAGTTCAAACAATCCTCTTGGAGTTTGAATATACTTTCCACTTGTAGCTCTGCTCACTGTTGATTCATGGACACCTATGTCATCAGCTACATCTTTAAGAGTCAATGGCTTTAGTCCCTTTTCACCTTCTTCAAAAAAATCCTTTTGAAACTTCAATATAGAATATACCACATTATAAATAGTCATTTTTCTTTGCTCAATGCTTTTTATAATCCACATTGCTGAATTCAACTTGTCTGTCAAAAACGAAGTGATATTTGTATCATCTGATTTAAGCATGAGTTCTTTGTAAAAACTATTTATATTAAGTCTAGGTGCCGTAATATCATTTAGTACTACCAAATATTCTCCATCTATTTCTTGGAGTATAACATCTGGAGTAATATATTTCACTTCTCCTCCATCTATAGAAAAACTCCTGCCTGGCTTTGGCTCTAATGTTTTTATGAAATCACAAATATTTTGAACTTCTTCCAGCTCTAATCCCAGTTCTTTGGATATTTTTTGAAGTCTATTTTGAGCCACATCTTCTAAATAATTTTCAACTACATCATATATATTTTTGTCCTCTATACTTTTATCTTTAAGTTGAATACATAGACATTCCTCTAAATTTCTAGCTCCTACTCCTACAGGGTCAAAACACTGTATCTCGAGTAAAACCTTTTCCACTTGTTCAGTAGAAACATTTAAAGTTTCAGAAATATCTTCTATTGAAACAGTTAAATAACCATTTTCATCAATGTTTTCAATTATATATTTTCCTATTTTTCTTTCAAGACCTTCACAAATAGTAAGACCAAGTTGAATAAGCAAGTACTCTTTCAAAGAAGCAGAATAAGAAACAAAGTTTTCATAAGTTATTTCTTTATCATTTTTCCCTTTTGGACCAGTATAACTTATATCATCATAACTTTCTAAAAGCTCTTTCCAATCTATTTCTTCAGTTTCATTCGTAATTTCCTCTATGTTTTCATAATCATCAGAAATGCTTTCTTTTTCTAGCATAGGATTTATTTCAATTTGGTTTTCTAAATATTCATTTAATTCTTGACTAGTAAATTGAAGTAGTTGAATCGCTTGTCTCAACTCAGGTGTCATCACTAATTTCTGAGCTTGTTCAAGGGTCAAATCATAACCTAATCTCATTAAAGCTCACTCCCACTAATAGGTTTTAATACTTATATATGATTATTATATCAAAAAAATAAATAATAAACAAAATTATTTATTATTCGACATTTTCATTTTATATATAAGCTTTTCTATTACATCAAAAAAGCTTCCAATCCAAAATTGAATTGAAAGCTTTCTTATATTATTCCTCGTTTTTTTCATACGGTATTCCATTTGCTGCTGGACCTGTTGCTTTACCAACAAAACTCATAAGAATTATGAGCGTGATTACATAAGGTATCATAGCTAATAGTTGTGATGAAACTCTTATATCTGTTCCACCTAAATATACAACCAAACCTTGAGCCACACCAAATAACAAACATGCCCACATAGAACCTTGTGGCGTCCATTTTCCAAATATCATAGCAGCCAATGCTATAAAGCCTTGTCCAGAAATAAGAGTTGCTCTAAAATTTGATACTGCAGCCAAACTCATAGCTGCTCCACCAAATCCAGCAAAAACTCCAGATAAGATTACAGCTAGATATTTTACCTTGTAGACATCAATTCCCAATGTATCTGCTGCTCTTGGATGTTCTCCAACTGCTCTTATTCTAAGACCAATTTTAGTCTTATACAATATATACCAAACTATAAAAACTAGCAAAAATGCAAGATAAACCGTTGCATATTGATTAAATACTAGATCTAAAAACGAATTTTGAGCAAATACTCCATTTAATGGCCTTGGCATCTTTTGATCCAAAGGTATAGGTTTAGTCATAGTAGCCCCATCAAAAAATACTCTACTTAAGAAAAGAGATAGTCCAGGTCCTAGAAAGTTTATAGCAATACCAGAAACTACCTGATCTGCTGAAAACGTCACACATGCCACTGCGTGAAGTAACGCCAATACTCCCCCTGCAAGTCCGGCACACAAAAAAGCTAACCAAGGATTTCCTGAATAAAAACCTACTGTTGCACCAACAAAAGCTCCTATGGTCATCATCCCTTCAAGACCTATATTTACAACTCCAGAGTTTTCTGTCATTACTCCTCCAAGAGCTGTATACATAAGAGGTGCAGCATACATTAAACTAATTCCTATTATTAAACCTAAATCATTTAGAGCGTTCAACTTCTCCACCCCTCTTTCTTCTAGACCTCATAGTTGTCAGTCCTTCTATCATCTTAGGCATAGCTATGAAAAATACTATAATGCCAATGACTATGTTGATTATTTCAGATGGCGCTCCCATCATTGGTTGAATCTTGTATCCACCATATTTAAGAGCTCCAAACAATAATCCAGCAAATATACATCCTATAGGACTATTACCTCCTATTAAAGATACAGCTATACCATCAAAACCATTGCCTTCCATAGCAGATAGTATTGATATTTCATTTGTCACTCCCAGTACATGAACAGCTCCTGCAAGCCCTGATATAGCCCCAGCAATCATCATGGCAGTAACCATATTTTTCTTGACATTGATACCACCATATTCAGCAGCATCTTTATTGAATCCTACTGCTCTCAATTCATACCCAAGTGTAGTATCATTTAATATATATTTTATGAGGAATGCAACTAATATGGCTATTATGAAACCAAAATTTACAGGTGCATCGAAAAAGCTACCCAATGAACTACCCAATCCTTTAGGAAAAGCAATACTTGCAGAGCTTAATATTTTTTGAGAAGCTTCACTATTTGGTCTCTTGAATTTATCCCAATACACAAAAAAGTTACTCAAATATAGTGCAATCCAATTGAGCATTATAGTAGTTATAACTTCATTGACGCCAAATTTAGATTTCAAAAATCCAGCAAATCCTCCCCAAAGTCCCGCTGCTAAACAAGCCAACAATAGTGCCACTATTGCATGAAGAACTGGTGGTAAATGCCAAAAATATCCTACCATTGTTGCCACCAAAGCTCCTACTATAAATTGGCCTTCTGCACCTATATTGAAAAGTCCAGTTTTAAAAGCAAATGCTACAGAGATACCTGTTAAAATAAGTGGTGTAGACTTTATGATAGTCCATGAAATATATTTAGGGCTACCAAATACGCCTGCAATCATTATTCCATAAGCCTCCAGTGGATTGTATCCTACTGCTAATAATATTATTGCTCCAATTACAAGACCTATAAGAATTGCAATAAGAGTAAATTTAAGCCTGTTTTCTTTCATCGTCTACACCTCCTCCTGCCATTAAATATCCTAAGGTTTTTTCATCGGCTTTCTTTGCATCGAGTACAGCTACTATTTTCCCATCAAATATGACTGCTATTCTATCTGATAAATTCATTACTTCATCTAATTCAAAGGAAATTAGGAGTACTGCCTTTCCTCTATCTCTTTGTTCAACCAGTGATTTATGAACAAATTCAATTGCCCCAACATCAAGTCCTCTTGTTGGTTGTGCTGCTATAAGAACATCTGGGTCATTTGTCACTTCTCTAGCTATAATGACCTTCTGTTGATTTCCACCCGACAATGCTTTAGCAAGCTGATCCTCATTTCGAGGCCTTACATCAAATTTATCTATCAATTCTTTTGCATGTTCTCTAATTTCATCATGATTTAATTTGTTCCCATGAGAAAATGGCTCTTTGTGATATTTTTCTAAAATAAAATTTTCAGCCATGCTAAAATCCATTACCAATCCTCTTCTTTGTCTGTCTTCAGGAATAGTACTCATTCCTTTTTCTATGATGTGTTGAGGTGTTTTGTTAGTAATGTCTTCTCCATTTAATATGACCTGCCCAGATTCAATAGGCCTAAGTCCCGTGAGTCCTTCAATTAACTCACTTTGGCCATTTCCGTCAACTCCTGCTATTCCCAGTATTTCACCTTTGTGAAGCTCAATGGACAGCCCATCTACTGCTTTTAACTTTCTATTATCTTTTACAACAATATTATCTACATTTAAAACCACTTCACCTTTTTCAATGTCTTTTTTATCAACAACAAAATTTACCTGTCTTCCTACCATTTTTTCAGCTAAATCTTCTTCTGAAACATCACTTACCTTAACAGTATCAATTTTCTTTCCTCTACGAATTATAGTACAATAATCTGCAGCTTGTTTTATTTCTCTTAATTTGTGAGTAATGATGATAATCGTTTTCCCTTGACCGGTCAAACTTTTCATGATTTGAATAAGTTCTTCTATCTCTTGAGGTGTTAAAACGGCAGTAGGCTCATCTAGTATCAATATATCCGCTCCTCTATAAAGAGCTTTCAATATTTCTACCCTTTGTTGCATTCCAACCGTAATATCCTCAATTTTAGCATTTGGATCTACATATAATCCATACTTTTGAGATAATTCCTCAACTTCTTTAGTCGCTCTTTTTATATCTAAATGTCCTGTATTCCAATTTCCTTTCTTCACTGTTGTTTCCTTACCTAAGATTATATTTTCTACAACAGTAAACTTGTCCACTAACATAAAGTGCTGGTGAACCATTCCAATTCCCTTTTCTATAGCAATATTTGGATTTGTAATTTGAACTTTTTCGCCATTTATAAATATTTCTCCTTCTGTCGGCAAATACAATCCATATAGCACATTCATGAGAGTAGTTTTTCCTGCCCCATTTTCCCCTAGTAGTGCATGAATTTCTCCCTTATGAACTGTTAAGTCAATATTATCATTTGCCACAAAATCTCCAAATTTCTTTGTGATGCCTTTCATTTCAATGACTTTAGTTGAAAAATCTATGTTGTTCAATAGGGCCCCTCCTATCTAATATAACAGCCCAGGCAAAAGCCTGAGCTGCCCATTTTCCTATTATAGTGAATTTACGAAATCATTGAAAGTATCTTCGTTAAATGGAACTTCAATTTTCCCATCAATGATGTCTTTCTTTAAATCTTCGACTTCATCAAGTATTTCTTTTGGAACATGTTTGTCTGATGTTGGAGCTATATCTACTGCTCCTTCTTCAAGACCATAAACTACAGTTGTTCCACCAGGGAATTTTTCGTCTTTTAAGTCTTTAACTACATTATAAACACCTACGTCTACACGTTTCATAGCTGATGTAATAACATTGTCAGGTGCCATATAGTTTTGATCTCTATCTACACCTATTGCAAATTTGTCTTGTTCTTTAGCTGCTTCTATAACACCATCGCCAACTCCTCCAGCAGCATGGAATACTATATCTGCTCCTTGTTGGTACATGCTGTTTGCAATAGCTTTACCTTTTGCTGCATCAGTAAATGATTCAGCATATTGAATTATAACTTCTACATTTGTACCATTTACTTTGTTTGCATATTCAACTCCAGCATGGTATCCATTTTCAAAAGCACTTATAACGTCGCCTTCCATACCACCTACAAAGCCTACTTTGCCAGTTTGAGTCATTTTAGCAGCTATATAGCCTACTAAAAATGAAGGTTGTTCTTGTTTGAATACAACGCCTACTACATTTTCAGGAGTATCCTCATATGCAAAGTCTACTATAGCATATTTAGTATCAGGACTCTTTTTTGCAGCTTCTAATATAGGATCACCAAGTTTGTATCCAATTCCCCAGATAAGATCATTACCTGCATCAAGGGCAGTTTCTAAGTTTGGAACAAAGTCAGCATCTTGATGTGACTCTTGATATGATACTTTTATATCTAAATCTTTTCCTGCTTGTTGAAGTCCTTCCCAAGCAGATTGGTTGAATGACTGGTCATTCACCCCACCAACATCTGTAACCATAGTAACTTTCAACTTGTCTCCACCGCCACCACTGGAACAAGCAGCAAGACTAAATGCTAATACTGCAATCATGACTACTGCCATTACCTTTTTTGGCATTTTTGACTCCCCCTTTAATGGATTATTAATTTAGTCTACTATATATAGTTCTACACCATTTTCTAAAATCCTTCAACTGTTTTTGTTTATTTCCACAAAAATCAACTCAATTCATAGGAATGTTTTTGTGAAGTATTAACAAATTGTAGACTCTTTTGTAATATAATCTTCCTCTGCTAAAATATTTATTGCAGCTTCTAATTTTCCTTCGTTGACCATCAATATTGGTCCTGTACATCCCATTCCACTTTCAGCATAAATGCCTTTTTTCCAAAGAGCCTTTACTGCATTTTCAAGTTCCATTATATCTATACCTGCAATAGTTCCTGTTACAGTTTCCTTTGGTGGAGCAACTACTTCCTCTTCATCATCTTGTTTTTTAGTTTCTTTATTTAGACCCTTTAATATTTCTTTAAATCCTGCTTTATTTACTTTAGCAAACTCTTTCTTTGCCAATTCTTTTACATTTCCTTTAGCTAAACTAGCACCATAGCTGATTGCATTGGCTACGACAGGTATTCCTGAAGCTCTTGACAATATGAGAACTAATCTATCATAGTTTTCCCCTATTCCAGGTCCATAGCCATAACCCATAGCTTCAAAGTCTCCTCCAGTTGTATATGATGAGAATACTTTCATCAAAATATTCCCTGTAAGAGTGTCTGTAATCATAACGTCTGGTACACCTGCCAACAAGTCGTTTCCTCTCATGACACAACCGCCATCTGCTCTTAAAGACTCTGTAAAGTTTATTTTGTACCCATTTTTGTCAAGATCTTTCAATGCTCTTTCTACTTGCCTAGCACCATCTAAGTTTAAAATTCCAACTGTAGGATTTTCTATTCCCATAGTCTTTGCTGCTATTATGCCATAAATACCATTTTTAACCATAGCCTCAACTCTATGAGGAGAAGATGTTCCAGTAGTAGTAGCAATATACATTTCTCTTCCTCTGCCCGGAGTTACAACTCTTCCTACTGTTGAAACACCTATTGGAAAACTGTAGTGCATAGTTACTGCAGAATGAATTTCTCCAGAATCCAATAGCTCTTCCATCTTTTTGTAGCCTTCTTCTTCGTTTTCTACAACTACTTGAGTTAATGGACTATCAACTTTTGGTCCAATTAAAACAACTTCTATGGAAGAATCTCTATTTTGAGCTATTTCTGCTCCTTTAACAACATTATCTACACCATGTTCACTTCCAAAAGTAGTTATACCTACCCTTATCTTTTCTCCAAATTCTCCTGTTTCTATTGCATCAGCTATGTCATTAAAAACTTTTCCTATCATTTTATTTACATTGTTTTCAGCCATTTTATCACCTCTAATTTTCTAATAAATGAGATGCAAAACCTCTCATAGCTTCTGCTACAAGTTTCCTTATCTCTTCTTCTGATGCTCCCTTTTCTTCTTCTACTTTTCCTGAGTTTTTCTCCATAACTATAGAAACACCATCAAATAGGTTTGTCATTCTACCCAAGAAAAGACTTCCTTTACCAACTATCATAGCTCTATTTATTTTACCTGACAATATATCTTCTCTTCCAAATCCTATATATGGTACTCCTGAAGGTATATGTCCTTGAGTTGGTGCCCATCCTTCCATACCGTGTTCTTCAATAAAGGAATTTAATTCTGTTCTTTCAATATCATTTCTCTTAACACCTAATGCGGCAATCATCTTATAGTTTGCTTTTGGCACATCTCCTGCTCCAGCTGGTTTTGTTATGTCTGGATTTTGCATTTCTACTGAATATTTATCTATATCTGTGATTTTTAAATTGCCTTTGTCAAGAGGTGCAGTAACAAGAGAAGTTATAACTGCTTGTGGAGATGAACCTGTTCCTACAGTATGTCTACCAACTAAATCTGTTCTAAGAACTGGGTTTACACCGTCATTTTGACCTATTAATATTGCAAATCCTCCAAGTACGTCTTCCAATATTGGCAAACCTTTCTTCACATGGTCCTTACCATTCATTCCAAGTTTAGCAGTAGCGCCTCCACCAACTACTACTACATTTTTATATATACCTGATTGAACAAGTGCTGCTGCTTCAATAAGTGAATGAGTAGGTCCAGCACAGAATCCTCTTGTATCTGAGCCTGTTGAATTCACAAATCCAGCCATTTCAGCAACTGATTTTGCAAAGTTTCCTCCACCTCTTTGGTTCATGTCACCACATGCTTCTTCTGAACACTCAATTACATATTCAACATCTTCTGGATTTATATTATTCTTCTCTACTAAATTTAATGCAGCTAATACTCCTGAAGCTTTTACTGCTAAATTTTCAAATATAACATGAGCACTAAGGTTTGTATCTACATCATGAGCTCTTTTTACACAACCTACAACTTCTCCATTATTATATAATGGTTCAGCCCCTTGCTCTTTTATAAGCTTTTTAATTTCTTCAATTTCTTCTCCTTCTTTGATTCTTGAAATCAATTCTTCACTTATGAAATGATGATCTCCTAATTTTTTAATTACATCTACAGAAAATTCTTTGCTTAATTTCACCAAATCAAAAGTATCCGCTATTTTCATAAGTCCGATGAATTCATCTTGTGGCATTATTTCTCCGAATTTTCCAACCTTATTTGCACCTTCAGCTTTCTTGTCAACCCAAGGTTGTTCATATTTTCCCAATTCTTCTGGAGTCATGTTTCCAATATAAACTTGATTAGGTAAATATTCTACTACTTCGTCAAAACTTCTTAAATGATTTGGCAATTCTTTTAAATAATCTGAATCTGGATTGATAATTCTTTCAGTTGATTGAGTAGTTCCATTGTGTAGCACCATATCTGGTGTATGTACTAATATATATCCAGCACCTTTTACTACAGCATAAGTCATAATATTCCACCTCCGACAGTATAATTAAATATAGTTTTATTACTCATAGATGAGTAGTATAAATACTACTCATCTATGAAATATTCTTTAATTCAATTTTTTATTACTCGAAAATTGTTTGTTCTTCTACTTCAGTTGTTAAAGCTTTTAGTGCTTTTTCTACTAATTTTCTTCTAAGTGCTTTTTCCTCTTCAGGATCAAGCTTTGGATTTCCCAATGGGTGAGGAATTGCAATAGTAGGTACAATTCTGTTAGCTCCTACAGTCATGGAAATAGGAGTTACAGTACACATGTGTACTACAGGAATTCCTGCCCTTTCAATTTCTTTAACCATTGTTGCACCGCAACGTGTACAGGTGCCTCAGGTTGAAGTCAATATAACTGCGTCTACGCCATCAGCTACTAATTCTTTTGCATATTCTGCTGCAAAACCTTTAGCACTTGCAACAGCAGTTCCATTACCTACAGTTGTATAGAAATATCTGTGAAGGCTACCAATTTTACCTTCTTTTTCAAGATCCCTTAATACATCTACAGGCAATACTCTATCTGGATCTTCATTTGCATATACTGGGTCATATCCACCATGAGCTGTTTCATGAGTTTCACTAGTTAAATTGTCGAATCCTTCAATATCATATTTTCCATATTTTGAAGCACTGGAAGATTCAATATGATCTGGATTTCCCTTAGGAACTATACCTCCTGAAGTAACTAGTGCAATCTTTGCTTTGCTCAAATCTTTAACTGCTGGATTTGGTTCAACTCTGTCAAAATCAGGCATTGGGAATTCTGTGACAAATTCCTCACCTTTTAACTTCTTAATCAACATTTCAACAGCTCTTTCAGAACCTCTCTTTTCAGCAAAGAAATTTTTTCTTATGCCTCTTGACATATATCCTTCTTCTTCAGGTGAGCCAATTTCTTCATTTTTAACAAGTTTAAGCGCCAATGGTACCATTTTGCTAACGGCATCTCTCATACCTGCTGCACTGTTTTTAGTTGAAACAATGTATACACTCTTTTTGAACATATCAGCACCAGGATTTTCTTCATACATACCTGTTAGTACTGGTATACCAAGTTCACTTTGTACAGCATCAGTTATAGTTCCACAAGCAACACCATATCTACCTGCGTTGAATGCTGGCCCAGCAATGAATAAATCTGGATTATACTTTTTAACCATTTCAATTACTTCTTTTTTAGCTTCTTCTAAATTTTCATTGAAATAGCTATCACCACATATTACTGTTGCTACTATTTCTGCTTCACCTTTAAATCCTGCATTTAGAGCCATACCTGGCCCTACAACGCCTTCTCTTACTTCTGGTTTATAATCAGCTTTTTCTTCTCCACCTATTCCAGCGAAGAACTGATTTATATAATGAACAACTCTTATTTTTTCCATCGTCTTCCCCCCTCTCTCGTATTTCGACGGGTATACTTATTAATCGTTAAATTTACAATATTGATCTCTTATAGATTTTACTTCATTAATTATATCATCTACATCCAAAACCATTTCCATCATACCTATTTGTTCATCATAAACTTCTGGATCAACTGCTTCTTTAAATTCTGGTTCTACAGCATGATATACTCTAAGTCCTAACTGGACTCCTGCTAATGGACCTGCAAAAGTTGGGTCTCCTGCTGTTACAGTTTCAGCTGCTAATCCTGCAGCTTCTCCTTCAGCAGCACCGATTAATACTACTATATTTTCTGCACCGTATTTTTCAGTTAATTCTTTAACCCTCTTTTGATTTTCTAAGTCCATAGCACCTGCTGCAGTTCAGACAAAACATTCAGTTGATGAAAAAACAACTTCAGCAGATGTACTCTTTAGACATTCTTCCATAGCTGGTCCTGGAATACCATCTCTGTCGCCAATGATAATAATTTTTCTATCATCAAACAATGACATTTCAACACTCTCCTTTCAATATGTTTTTTCTATCTTTAAAATCCTTTTGCTGTCAATTTATTGAATCCAAGTTCATTTGTTGCTCCTGTTATAGCTTGTAACTCTACAACTATAGAGCCATCTTCTTTCAAACTACCATCAAATCCACCTGCAATTGTATCAACAAATTTTACATGACCAATTACTTTATCCATAGGTGGCAATGTTATAACTTCATTTGCATTTCCACCTGTAACTACTGCATTTGCTAATTTGTCAGCATCTGCAAGAGATTGACTGGCTCCATCTCTACCAGCATATTCATCAGTAATAATAACTGTTTTTACTCCTTTTTGTTCAATCTTCTTGCAATTCATAATAAGGTCAGTATCAGGGTTTCCAAATCCTTCTTGTGAAACAACTACACCATCTAATCCTAAAAATTCAGCTAGTTTAGCTGTCCAGTTAGATGATCTTTCCTTATCTGCAAGATAAACATTTTCATTTGTAATTATCACACCAACAAAGTTTAATTCTTTTCCATGTTTTTTATACAAGTCTTGAACTACTGGATTGTTTAGATGATGATAAGTTGTGTTTTTATCACATGCAGAAACACAGTTTCCACTAACTATAGCACCATCCATTATTTCTGTTGGATAAAGAATCGTTGGTACAATTTGTTTAGCATCTACACCATATACATAAGTATCATGCAACAATCCTTGACTTTGAAGCATTTGAACATAAGCAACTTTTGGTAAGTCGCTATATTTGTTTATACCTTCAAGCATTGGCAATGTTTCAAAAGTATCAACTTCCTCAGGTTTAATTTCTTTTGCTAATTTACCTAAATGAGCAGCTACCTTGAATCCAGCCATTCTTAAGGCCTTTTCATGCTCGTGTTGTTTCAATCCTTCCTTAGGTTCACAAACTAAAACAATATTGTTCAATTTGGAAAATGGTGTATATTCTGCTCCTGGTCCTGTCATATCTATGATTCCCTCTTGGAAACCAACAATCCTACCTGTTGTAACTACTGCACAACCTTTTAGTACATTAGTCTTACCTGAACCAACGACATCTACCTTGGAAATCATTCCAGGGAATATCCCTCCTGGACCTTCCACTTTAACTCTTGGTTCAATGACATCTTTTACAGGAGTAATTCTAACGCTTTCACCTGGTCTAGCTAGTTCAATATCAACACTTTCAAAGTGTTCATCTTCTTTGATTAAATTAATCAATTCTTCCTTGTTTACATACAATGTTCCATTTTCTACTTTGCTTTCACTGCCAAATTGAACGTCTTTAATAAATACATAACCTAATTCTAGACGCATATAGTCACCTCCCCTTAATTTGAAAAATATTTATTTTAATTCCAAGTCATAGCCTGGAACTAAAAGCTAAATATACTTTTTAATCATTTCTTCTACGCCTTCAACTGTAGCATCTTCTTTTACTCTTTCATCTACTTTTTCGCCATCTTTATATATTGCTATAACTGGCAATCCCATTATCTTTTGTGATATAGCTAGTCTTCTAGCTTTCATTGTGTTTAATGAACAAAATTTAATTTTATCTCCATATACTTCTTCAAAACCGTGAACATGTGGCATTAAAGCTTTACATGGTTCACATCCATCACTCCAAAAATCTACCAATACATATCCTTCAGCCTTTAAAACTTCTTCTTCAAAATTTTCTTTAGTCAGTTCTAACATTAGAATCCCTCCTATAAATTTTTTTAAACATCAAAAACTTCATTTATATATTTTTCTGCTTGAGTAGCAGCAATAGCTCCATCTGCAGTAGCTGTAACTACTTGTCTTAAGGATTTAACTCTACAATCTCCTGCTGCAAATACACCAGGTATATTTGTCTTCATATCTTGGTCTGTAGGTATATATCCTCTTTCCATATCAACCTTACCTTCAAAAATAGCAGTTGCTGGCACTAGACCAATAAATACAAATACACCAAAAGTTCCATCTTCTTCATCAGCTACAATTTCTCTTTCTTCTCCTGTAACAGTATCCTTTACAGTCATTGATTCTAAAATACCGTCGCCTTTTAAATCTGTAACTACTGAATTCCACATGAAATCCATCTTTTCATTTTTAAATGCTTTTTCTTGAATAGATTTAGCTGCTCTTAGTTCATCTCTTCTATGAATTATAGTTACTTTTCTAGCAAACTTAGTTAAGTACATAGCTTCTTCTACAGCTGCATCTCCACCACCAACAACATATACTTCTAAATCTGTGAAAAATGCTCCATCGCATGTAGCGCAATATGAAACTCCCTTGCCTGTTAATTCTTTTTCTCCTGGACAACCTATTGGTCTTGGTTTTGCTCCAGTGGCTAATATAACAGCTTTGGCTTTATATTCATTTTTCTTACCTTTAAGTACTTTGATCTTTTCATCTAATTCCATATCAACAATTGTATCAAGAATTCTTTCTGCTCCAAATTCATCTGCTTGTTCAACCATTCTAGCTATTAACGATGGTCCACTAGCATTTTCAACTGAACCTGGATAATTTGCTACTTCTTCTGTAACTACTATTTGCCCACCAGCTTTTTCTCTCTCTATTATTAGAGTTTTAAGCTTTGCTCTTGCTGCATATAGTCCTGCTGCAAGTCCTGCAGGACCAGCTCCTATTATGACAACATCATAAATGTCTGACATCTCCATCTCCTCCTCTAAATAAAGTTAATTTATTTTGCAGTTTGGTATTAAATTTACCAAAAATACTCATTCTTATACTATAAAATCTTATTTATTGCCGGTTCTATTATTGACAAATCTACCACTTGAAAATCCTCCAATATTTTATCTTCCCAATTGGACACAGCTATATCTTTTAAAAATTTTTTTGTAGTCAATATGCTGTTTTCAATAATTAAAAGGGAATCTGCATCTAAACTACTATTCTCTGAAATAATAATAGTCTTATATGGAGTTTCATTTGGCTTTACGCTGCTGGACAAGGGATGAGTTAACAATTTGTATCCTAAATGAACTTTATCTCTCACTTTCATGAGCAATTCTAAATATCCTATATCATAATACTCTAAAGAAATTTCATCTTGATACTTTGATTTTACTAATGGATTATTGGTTATCACAATATTTTTACCCATATATACTCTCCTTAAAACTTGATAAAAAAACAGAATAGAAAGACATCCCTGTGCCCATCTACTCTGTTTCATAACCTGAGAGTTTCTCCTTTATATAAGGATTGCTCCTTCGGTGCTTACGCTTCCCAGAGAACTGTCCAAACACGGTCCCTTTGCCTGAGAGCTTCGTAATAGAATGGCAAATCCCATACTTACTCCTTCGGCGTCAAAAAACTTGATCTCTCCCGCATTTTTCATCCAGTTTATGCATATTTATTTAACTAAATGTTTGCCTTACCATTTCACCACTATTATAATATATAAAATTATTAATTACAACTATAAAATTTATAAATAGACAAATTTCTAACATTCTTTTTTAATTTATTCCTAATACATATTGTGCTATATTAGATGAATGGTCAGAAACTCTTTCTAAATTACTTATTATATCTAAAAAAACCACTCCTGAACTAGGTTGACATGATTGATTGTTTAATCTTTCAATATGGTTTGCTCTATATTTTTTCTCTAAATAATCCACTTCTTCCTCAAGTTTAAGTACATCTTCAGCTTTGTCCATATCATCAGTTTTAAAAGCATCAATTGCTTCTATATAAACTTTTTCTGCTTTTCCAAACATTATCTTTAACTCTTCAATAGCTTCATCACTAAACAATATTTTATTGTCAATTCTATATTGAGCCAGTTCTGCTAAATTGTCTGCATGATCTCCAACTCTTTCAATATCATTTATGGCATTTAGCAATATATTAACTGTAGAATGTTGTTCATCTGTCAATGGAGCTTTAGAAAGCTCCACTATGTACCCTGTAATATCTGTTTCAAGCCTATTGATAACTTTTTCCTGTTCAAATACTTCATTTATTAATTTCTCATCTTTCTCCATGAAAGCTCTTTCTGAAGTCTTTAAATTTTCTTCAACTATCCTGGCCATCCTATATATTTCCTTTGAAGCTTGACCTACTGCTATAGAAGGTGTTTCAATAATACGTGAATCTAAAAATTTAAGCCCAGCTGTTTCTTCCTCAACATCTCCCGGAACTAATTTATTGGCAACTTTAACCAAAAAATTAGCAAATGGAAATTGAATCATTACATTTATGATATTGAACAATGTATGAGCATTGGCAATTTGCCTTTGTACATTCCCGGGATTTAAGGCTACAACAATTTTTTGAATTGGTATCCTCAATATAGTCATAAAAATAACTGTTCCTATAAGATTAAATAAAAAGTGTATAATAGCGGCCCTTTTGGCAGTTTTATTGGTTCCTATACTTGACAATAGTGCAGTGGTTGTAGTCCCGATATTATCTCCAAATAATATTGGAAATGCAATATTTATACTTATCAAATTTTGTTTTGCAAGAGCTTGTAAAAGTCCAATAGAAGCACTACTACTTTGAAGTATAGTTGTAAGTCCAAGTCCTACAAGTACTCCTAAAAAAGAATCATTCAAGCTTGTCATAATATTAACAAACGAAGGATTGTCGGCTAATGGAGCTAAACTACCACTCATCATGTCCATTCCTATAAATAAAATACCAAATCCAATAAGTATTTCAGCTAAATCCTTAGCTCTTTTTTTAGACGTAAATATCCAAATTGCAACTCCTATTGCTACGGCCACTGGAGCCATGTCAGTGAGATTAAAAGCTATAAGTTGAGCTGTAATAGTAGTTCCAATATTCGCTCCCATTATAACTCCAACCGCTTGATTTAAAGTCATAAGCCCTGCATTTACAAAACCAATAACCATTACAGTAGTAGCACTACTACTTTGAATAATCATGGTGACCAGTGCACCTACCAGCACTCCCATAAGGCGGTTGTTAGTTAATACTTCTATGAGCTTTTTAAGTCTTTCTCCAGCAGCTTTTTGTAGTCCTGTACCCATAATATTCATACCATATAAAAAAAGTCCTAAACCACCTAAAACTCCAAAAGCTATTTCCATTTAATAATCCCCCTAACTCTTTTGTTTGAACATACCAAATAAACCTTATATACAATACATCAGAAATTTATTCTAGCCCAGGAAAATTAATTTGTCTCAATGCTTCATAGAGGACTATGTTTACAGAATTGGAAAGATTCAATGATCTTGGAATTCCCTCCTTCATTGGAATTCTAATAGTTCTATCCCAATTTTCTTCAAGCAAATCCATAGGAAGTCCTTTGGTTTCCTTCCCAAACACTAAAAAACATCCATCAAAATACTTCATATCAGTATATCTTTGCTTTCCTTTGGTTGTAGAATAAAAAAAGTGTTCTCTACTATTTACCTCAAGCAATTCTTTAAAGCTGTCATAATAATGTATTTCAACTAAGTCCCAATAGTCAAGCCCTGCCCTTTTTAAGTGTTTATCATCTACAGAAAACCCCAAAGGTCTTACTAAATGAAGAACTGTTTCAGTAAGAGCACAAGTTCTTGCGATATTGCCCGTATTTTGTGGTATTTCTGGTTCTACCAAAACAATATTTAAAGCCATAATACATTATCCCCTCTTTTCTAAGTTTTCAAGCATCTAAAAAAATTATAACATAATCCTAACTATTTATCTTTTTTTAATATGAATTTCTCAATAATTTTTCCAACTCCACTTTCATCATTGGTATCAGCAATATAATCAGCAGCCTCTTTAGCAACTTCTTCTCCATTTTTCATAGCTACTCCAAGTCCTGCAGTTTTTAACATGGGTATGTCATTTTCATTATCTCCAATGGCTATTACTTCATCCATACTTATATTTAACATTTCACACAATTTGTTTAAAGCCTTTCCTTTAGAAACACCCTCATTCATGATTTCTATATTGCTCCACCAGGAACTCACCACTTCTATTCCTTCAATTGTTGATATCTTCTTTCTAAAATTTTTCAGTTTCCTCCTATTTTCATCTACAAATACTATTTTATATACCTTGCTATTTTCTTCTTCAATTGCATCTAATGGATCTTCTACTATTCTAATATCTATTCTATCCATTTCATCTCTTTCTTTGTTCCAATTCATATAATTCATTATAGTATCATTTAACTCCCTTGCATAAAAAGTACTATCATCATAGAAATGATAATACATCTTTTCCTCTTCTGCAATTTCTACTATTTTTCTAAAAGTTTGAAGCGAAATTGGCTCTTCATAAATTATTTTTGATTTATCTTGTTCTCCTATATATGCACCATTGCAAGCAATTATAGGAGTATCAAGTTCCAAGGCTTTTGCATAATAAAGAGCAGAGGTAAATATTCTACCTGTACAGAGAATCACTTTAACTCCTTCCTCTAAAGCTTCTAAAATCGCTTCTTTATTCCTGTCTGTTATCTTGTTTTGACTATTTAATAATGTTCCATCCATATCAGTTGCAATTAATTTATAACTCATATTTCTACCTCCATTTCTATAAATCACATAAAGTATACCATAAAAGTATGCGAAATATAATACAAAAAAGGCTTATGTTAAGCCTTTTTAATTATTTCATCTATAGAATTTATCGCCAGAAGTCCTTTTTTCTTCATTTCATTCAACAATTTTTCTGCCTCTCCGTCTGCATAGTCAAACTTATTATCTTTAGAATAAGCATCTAAAAAATACACTGTTTTCCCCATCTTAAGTGCTAAATGTGCTGCCTCTAAATTCTTCATATTTCCTTTTCCATAAGGAGTACTACCTAAGACTACTATATCCGCTTTTTTTATAAACTGAATATTTCTTTTGAAAGCTTTCTCGCTGATATGAGAAAATGGTTCTTCCTCCACCATCTTTATGGACAGCTTTTTCCCCAATTGCCAATCACTATCTCCTACATTTATTACTCCTAGAGAAAGATCATATCCTGCTTCTTCTAATTTGCTGATTATCTCTCTACCCGTACCTCCACCCGATATGATATGAATTTTTTCTTTTTTGTTTGCTTTTTTGACTATACCATTTAACGATAATGGAACTATATAAAGACTATTTGTATAAGGATTTTCTTCTATTATGGTATTTAATCCATAAGCTTTTTCAATATTTTCTCTAGTCACTACCTCTTTAGGACTTCCAATACTTAAGATTTCGCCTTTGTCTAAAAGCATAATTATATCACTATATCTGCAAGCCAAATTTATATCATGAATAACCAATACAATAGTTGTATTTTTTTCTTTGTTTAAATTTCTTAAGATATTTAATAAATCCATCTGGTGATTTATATCCAAATGACTGGTTGGTTCATCTAAAAATATGATCTCTGGTTCTTGTGCTAATGCTCTAGCTATAATGACACGTTGTCTTTCCCCTCCACTTATTTCATTTATATTTCTATCTCTTAAATAAAAAGTATTGGTGATTTTTAAAGCTTCCTTAGTTATTTCAAAATCTTCATCTGTTTCTTTATCAAATCTACCTAAATAAGGGAATCTACCCATGAGTACTACATCAAATACTGGAAAATCATAGGATATAAAAGTATCTTGAGGAACAAGAGCAATCTTTTTTGCCAATTCTTTGGATTTATATTGAACAATATTTTTACCATGGATTTCTATTTTCCCACTATTTTGCTTTTCTAAATTGCATATGTTTTTGAGTAATGTAGATTTTCCAGACCCATTGGGTCCGATGATGCTCATAAATTGTCCTTCTTCTAATGAGAAAGAAATATCTTTAAGTACTAAATCATCTTTATATCCAAAATTTAATGATTGGACTTCTATTGCTTTAACCATAGTTTCACTCCTAAATTTAAATTCCTTTCTTTTTCTTTCTCAGCAAATATATAAAAAACGGTCCTCCAAACATGGCAGTTATAATTCCTACAGGAATTTCAACAGGAGAAATGATAGTTCGAGCTATAGTATCTGCAAATATCATAAATATTCCCCCTACTAGAGCAGCAGATGGAAGCAATATTCTATGATCCGGTCCAACCAAAAGCCTTACAATATGAGGTATTATAAGCCCCACAAAACCTATTATACCGCTTACAGATACCACCATAGCAGTCATAAAAGATGACAATACCAATATATATATTTTTATTTTTTCAACCTCTACACCTAAACTTTTGGCTGATTCTTCACCAGTTAAAATAATGTTTAAGTCTCTCGCAAAAAAATTTAAAATTGCAATAGATGCTATAGTCGGAAGAGCTATTCTTATAAGGGGTTCCCATCCCTTCCCCGATAAGCTGCCTAGAGTCCAAAATATTATTTTTTCCATATCCTTTGAATATATGACCATCAAAAAAGACATTATAGCAGTTAAAAATTGACCAATAGCAACTCCTGAAAGCAATAAATTTGTAACTGGCACTTTATTTTTTACTCTAGAAATAAAATACACAGAAAATACCGTTATAAGAGAACCTATAAAAGCAAAAAATGATATAGGTGATATTGCAAATATTGTTTTTCTCATGCCCAAAATTATAGCAAGAGAAGCCCCTAAGGCCGCCCCTGATGAAATTCCCATAACATAGGGATCAGCCATAGGATTTTTAAACATTCCTTGAAAAGCAACTCCTGCACTTGATAGACTAGCTCCAACTAAGACCCCAAGCAAAACTCTAGGCAACCTTATTTTTAGAATTATAGTTTTGTGAGAGTCTGGTATACCATCA
This sequence comes from Sporanaerobacter acetigenes DSM 13106, assembly GCF_900130025.1. Taxonomy (NCBI): domain Bacteria; kingdom Bacillati; phylum Bacillota; class Tissierellia; order Tissierellales; family Sporanaerobacteraceae; genus Sporanaerobacter; species Sporanaerobacter acetigenes. Next base: position 49,140 of record NZ_FQXR01000006.1, read on the forward strand.
ATATTTATTTTCCCACCAATAAAGGGAAGCTTAGAGCCAATTATTTTAAAAGTATCTAAAATTTTTATATTTGCTGTCCCAATAGTAGAAAAAAGCACTACAGAAAATATCAATGCAAGCACCAAAGATACAACAATAGTAGCATATTTATTTTTAGACCTTTTTAAACTCATAAAAATCCCTACTTTTTATTTAAATGCATCTGGATGAATAGACTTTGCAACTAATTCCAATGCATCTATTATTCTTGGTCCGGGTCTTGAAACTATATTTGGATCCAATAAGTACACTCTATTATTTTTTACAGCATTTATATTTTCAAACCCAGGTCTTTCTTTTATTGACTCAACAGTTTTTTCTTCGCTATCTTTAGCTCCTAAATAAACATCAGGATTTCTTTCTATTAATTGTTCCATATCAAACTGTGGATATTCTCCTTCTGCATCACTTGCTATATTTTCGCCTCCAGCTAGAGTCATAAGTTCATCCATAAAAGAACCAGGACCTGCTGCCATCAATGGATCATTCCATATTTCATAGAACACCTTAACTTTTTCTTCATCTTTTACTTTATTTACAATTTCATCTTTTTTTGCTTTCATATCATCTACAACTTTTGTGGCCTCATCCTCAGTGTTTGTCACAGTGCCAATACTTTGAATCAAATTCATGACTTCATCAATAGAATCTGGTTCATAGCACAAAAGAACAATTCCTGCATCTCTTATTTTTGCATTTACTTCTTCATCGCCAGGACCAAATTGAAATACAATGTCAGGATCTAATTCAATTATTCTTTCAATATTTACTCCAGTAAAACTTCCAACCTTTTCTTTTGATTTAGCTTCTTCTGGATAATCACAGTATTCAGTTACACCTGCGATTTTATCTCCTAATCCAAGACTAAAAAGTATTTCAGTATGACTTGGAGCCAATGAAACTATTGTTTTAGGTTCATTTTCTATTGTCACTTTATTTCCAAACTGATCTTCTACTTCCATAGGATATTGAACTTTATTTTCCTTTTCCTCTACTACTTCTTCATTTTGTTTTACATCTTCATTTGAATTTGTTTTGCCACAAGCTGTAAAGGTAGTTAAAGCCATTGCCAAAACTAAAAATAATACAATTAATTTTTTAGAGCTAATTTTTTTCATAAGTTTTCCCTCCATTTTATGATCTTTTCTAGTCAAAAATAAAACCCTAGTCCTCAGTAACTAGAGAATAGGGCAAAAACTATACAATTCTATACATCCCTCCCTCCGAGGCTCTAAATTTAGGCAGGTCTCCTGACTTGTGAATCTTCCTACTATCAACGCCTTCCCAGAAATCCAGTGGCTTCTGTTGATTCGTCCTCACACACAGTAGCGGGGGCTGCAGTGGATTTTCACCACTTTCCCTTTTAAGTTTCATTAGAAACACCCAATTTAATATTTAATTTAGCTCTCAAAAATAATATCAAATATTTTTTAAACATTCAAGGCCATTTATTCTTCCTTAACTACTTGCCATTGTTCCCTAACCATTTTTTCTAATGCAATATTACTCTTAATTTCAGGATCCTTAAGTACCGTATTGAACCACTTTATTGCTTCATCTCTATCTCCCATTCTTCTGGAAATTTCTCCAATCAAATAAGCTGCAGTCAATGGATTCATAGATTCATTGTTTAAAGGTTCATTATAATAAGCATTGCTAAAAAGTTCTCTAGCTAAACTTAAAAATCTCTCTTCTTCATCCTCATCTTCTTTTAATCTATTAAGCCATCCCAATCTAACGCATATATTTCCAAGTTCATAATTTTTATCCTCCAAGAGTTCTCCACAAAATAGCGCCAGTTTATATGCAGCAATACTTTCTTCAATGGTTCTCTTTCCTAAAAAACTTCTTTCGTTCCATTTAGATGAAACCTCTTTTTTTATTGTCTCTCTTCCTTGAAAATTTATTTTATTAAAATTTTCTTCTAATGCAGCATATCCACAATGTGGACACACAAACACACCATAAAACACAGGATTTTCCCCTTCATAATAAGGCAAAAAATCCGAATCTCTTTTAACTAATCTGAGTTTAGAAAGCCTTACCTTGCTAGTCTTAAACTCTTTACCACACACTGGACAATTTATTTTTTTCTCATATAGTTCTCCTACTTCTGCCAATTTCCTTCCCTCATTTCTCCTAATAGTATAACAATATCTATTCTTCAGCTTCTTCTGTAGATGTTTCAATTTTCTCTTCTACCTTTGGTCCAATCTTATAAATATATTTTCTTGATTTGTAATAATCAGAATGCAATAATTCCTTTTTAACTATTTTGCCATTTTTTATTATTGACTTATAAGTTTTAGTCTTATATCCCGTTCTTCCTGCTTGTTGAAGAACTTTTTCTCCTGGTTTTAAGCTGTTATCTAATATTGTTTCAACCAAAGGTTCTATTTTTTCTACAAGTTCAGAATCTATTTTTACATTGTAGTTCTTAGTATTTAAATCGCCATATATATAAATATAAATAGTGTCACTTGATACTTTGGTATGAATATAAATAGGAAAATCAAAATCATTTCTAAACTTCAAGTCAAGACTACCAAAAGACACTGCTGCATCTTGACCATAGCTTACATATTTTGCTGGTATTGAGTGAGGATGTCTTTCAACAACCTTTACATCTGCACTCAAAAGGGCATTATATAATGTAGTAGATACCTGACATACACCGCCACCAGTCCCTGGAGTAAATTCACCTTCTAAAATGACATTTGCTTCCTTATATCCATTTTGCTTGCTTCTTGGACCAGTAGTTTCATTAAATGAAACATTATCTCCTGGCATTAAAAGTTTGCCATCTATAGATTTTGCAGCAACTCTTATATTTTCTTTCCTATCACTACTGCTAGTTTTAAAAGAAGTACTAAACTGGCCTATAACTCCATTTATTCTACTTAATTGGGCTTTAGTAGCCTTTGGTTGGATTTTCTCAACTGGTATATCAACATCCTCCAACTTATACACATTCTCATCAATCAATTGCTTCAACAACTCTGTATTTACTTTTCTACCAACTATTTCATCAGTAACATGCATTTTTCCTCCATTAAAATTAAATACCGCCTCTTTACTTTCTAGATTTATATCTTGAGATATTTCATGAGCTAAATCATTTATAAGATTTTTGTCATAAGACGTCTCTAATCCTAGAGTTTTCCCATATTTTTTTGTGTCAATTATAGTCTTTAACTTATTTACAATGTTTCCTTCTCTACCTATACTATAAGCCTCGTTTACTGCCTTTTCATAGTTGTAATGAAAGCCAAGATCGGTGATTTTCACATTATAAGTTTTGTCTTCATATCTTAAGATCATCTGTTTTCCAGCTAAATCTTCTTCCAATTCTCCTTTTATCTTATTTAGTGCTTCAGCCTTTGTCATATTGCTTACATCAAACTTCCCTATTTTTATTCCTTCATATATCGTATCTCTCTTCAATACAGATGATATTCCATAGCTGCCAACACCTAATAGTACCAATACTATTACAATATAAAGTAAAATTAAATTTCTTTTTTTATTGTTCTGTTTTTCTTTTTTCATGCCATGCCTCCACCCTTTAATATTTTTATTTGTTTGTTTAATTAAATTGTATTTTCATAATATGGAAGTTATGTAATCTATTAAAGGTGCGGACACAAATCAATTTTCCCAATAGACTTCAATCGTATCTCCATCTTTTAACCTTTCCAAATACTCTGCATCTCTTCCATTCAATTTAAGTACTAGTTTCCCTCTAGGTTTTGAAAGGTCAAAATCAATGTAGTTAAATATGTCAACAAAAACAAATTCTTTCTTTTCATGTTGAAAATTTCTTTCTTTTCCATTTATACTCAAGCATATTTCCCTTTGGCTATCTTTTATATTGCTTGTCCCATTTTGGGTTCCAATCGTCAATACATCGCCATTTTCCAATTCAGTATATAAATCCACTTCTTTAGAATTTCTATATATTTTCAAATCATGTATATTCATATTCATATATTCTATCAATTCATAAACAGTATTTATTTCAAAATATTCTACTCTGTCTCCTTCTTTTATGATTATATTTTCTTCTGTTTCTAGACCATTTATTTGCAATTCCCTAATCAAATTTACTTCTTCATTATTTAAAACTATCACTTTAGATTTAGGAATGCAATCATAAAGATATAATATTTTTTTATCTCCTTTGGTACTATCTCTCAAATCAATAAAATCTCTATCCTTTAATTCTGTATTCAAATTGGCAAATGTACCATTTACATATATTTCTGCTGGTTTTCCCAGCTCTCCCTTTATGAGCTTTTTCTTCCCATTTACATAATATATGAAATCTTCTCCCCTTTGAGGAATCAATTTTCTAGGATTGTATCCAATAAGAATCAGTACATCCGATACCTTTATATTTTCTGTATTGAATACCCTTATCTCCTCTCCATTTATATATATTTGAATAAAATTTTTGTATTTGCTGTTGACTCCTTCCATGGCAATCCCAATAGGAGTAACTATATCTGGTCCTTTAAGCTCATCTTCAATGCCTTCTACATTTTCAATAAAACTAATATCTCTAATGGCAACTCTTTCTTTTGGAAGTCCCAGACAATTGGCAATATGTTCATTTAATGTAGGAATTTGACTACTACCACCTACTAAAAATACTGCACTTGGAGCCTTCCCATTGTACTCAATTATTTTTTCACTTATTTCTTTAGCCAATTTATCTATTTCATTTTCAATATTTGAAATAATCTCTTCTGTAGTTAATTTATATTTTACCCCTACTATATCAGAAAATTCATGAGTGTTTTCTTTATTTAAATTAATTTTAAGTTTTTCACTTGAATCAAAATCTAAAAGATATGCTCTTGCTAAACTTTCTGTCAGTTCATCACCTGCAGTAGCTGTCATAGCATAAGCCATTATAGTACCATCTTTGGTTATGGCAATATCTGATGTCCCAGCACCAATATCTACTAATGCTAAATTTAGCAATCTTAAATTTTCTTTTATAGCTACATTTATAGCTGCAATAGGCTCCAATGTAATATTCGAAACTTCAAGACCAGCTCTATTGACTACCACATATAAACTATCTATAACTACTTGTGGCAAAAATGTCGCCAAAAGATCTACCCCAATTTTTTCACCTTTATGCCCCTCTAAATTTTCAATAAAGCTATCATCTAAATAGTAATTTACTACACTATAACCAATACAATAATACTTTAAGTCATTTTTGCTTTTTTCTTCATCTATTAATTCCTGAGATTTTTGTGCTGCTTCAAGCTCTAAAGCTTCTATCATATTGTTACTTATCTCAACAGTTTTATCAATTTCTTTATCTATCCTAATTCTACTAGTCTTCAAAGCTCTGCCTGCAGCAGCAATAGAAACTTTTTTCAAAGGCAATTCTAGTTTTTCTTCTAATTCTTCTTTGACTTCTTTAACTATTTTGGTTACTCCTTCTATATCATGGATTTGACCATCATACATATTTCTTTTGTTGTGTTCCTTGATACAGCTTTCTAAAACTTTGAATTTTTCGTCTTCATATATGCCAACTATACCTATGACAGTTCTAGTGCCTATATCAAGTGAAAATATTAAATCTTCAGGATTTTTTACAGTTGCATTGAAATCTAACATCCCTAACAACCCTTTCTTTCGTTTTTCCTCTCTCTTTTATTGTACGTTTTCTTTATAATATATGCAATAACTATCTAATGGGCATTTTTCACATAGGGGCTTTCTAGCTTTGCATATACGTCTTCCATGAAAAATCAATAAATGATGGGCTTTAGACCACATGCTTTTTTCAATATTTCTCATTAAATCTTTTTCTGTGTCTAACACATTGTCACTATTTGACAATCCTATTCTATTTGATACCCTAAATACATGGGTGTCAACAGCAATAGCATCTTTAGAAAAAGCATTACTTAAAACTACATTGGCTGTTTTTCTCCCCACCCCAGGAAGTTTCATAAGTTCCTCTCTCGTATCTGGAACATTTCCACCATATTCTTTAACTAACATTTCGCAAGTTCCCAAAATATTCTTACTTTTGTTGTTATAAAACCCACAACTTCTAATTTTCTCTCCTAATTCTTCTTCACTCAATTTTAAATAATCTTCAGGAGTTTTATATTCTTTGAAGAGCTTTTGTGTAACTTTGTTGACTCTCACATCAGTGCATTGAGCAGAAAGAATTGTAGCTATTAAAAGTTCAAAGGGGTTTGAGAAATTTAGTTCAGCTTTAGCATGAGGATAAAGTTCTTCAAGTATATTTAATACCTCTTTTACTTGTTTTTTACTTAAATTTTTTCCCATATTATCACCTACAGTATTTCAATATTATAGTCTATAATCTCCACTCTACTATCTCCATCTATAAACTTCAACACATTGTTTACTATCTGATTGGCATGAGTAGTATCATTTGTGACGCAAGCAAAACCAATGATAGAACTTTGCCAACTGTCATTTAAATCAATTTCTGCAATAGATACATTAAATCTAGATTGTATTTTCCCTATGATACTTTTTATCACATGTCTTTTATCTTTCAAAGAATTTGATTCATATATAATTAATTTTATAGTGCATGCACCAATTATCATAGAAATCACCTCGTTATATTTTAAGTTTATACAATCTATTTTAGAATATATAAAAAGGGGGTACAACCCCCTTTCCTAAATCTTATAAAATATTCATTTCCTTTCCTACCTTTTCAAAAGCAGCTACTGCTCTATCAAGTTGTTCTTTTGTATGCGCTGCTGTCACCATACATCTAACTCTTCCTGTTCCTCTTGGAACTGTTGGGAATACTATTGCTGATACAAATACACCTGCTTCAAGTAACTTTCTACTGAATTCCATAGTTTTTGCTTCGTCTCCTATGATAACTGGAGTGATAGGCGTTTCACTATGACCTGTATTGAATCCTAGTGTACCAAGCTTTGCTTTAAAATATTTTGCATTATCCCAAAGTCTATCTGTATATTCAGTGGATTCCATAAGCATTGTTACAGCTTCAGTTATGGCTCCCACTGCTGCTGGAGGAAGTGATGTACTAAATAGAACTGGTCTAGCTCTGTGATTTAACCATTCATACATAGTTTGGCTTCCTGCTACATATCCTCCTACTACTCCTATAGCCTTTGAAAGAGTACCTATTGAAAAATCTACTCTTCCATGAAGACCAAAGTGGTCAACAGTTCCTCTTCCACTTTCTCCCAATACTCCTGAGCCGTGAGCATCATCTACATAAGTCATAGCTTCATATTTTTCAGCTAATTCTACTATTTCAGGTAGTTTTGCAATGTCCCCATCCATACTGAATACACCATCAGTAATGATTAAAACATTTCTATATTTATCTCTATTCTTTTTAAGTACATCTTCCAAGCTATCCATATCTGAGTGATTAAATATTGCTTTGTCAGCCTTACTAAGCCTAGTTCCATCAATAATTGAAGCATGATTCAATTCATCTGAAATAATTAGATCACCTTTTTCAGTTATAGCTTGAATAGTTCCAGCATTGCAATTAAATCCTGATTGATAGATAAAAGCAGCTTCTTCACGTTTAAATTCAGCCAACAATTTCTCCAAATTTTCGTGAATATCCATATTTCCTACAATAGTTCTAACTGCACCTGCACCAACGCCATATTTTTCTACAGCTTCAATGCTGGCCTTCTTAAGTCTTGGATGATTGGCAAATCCTAAATAGTTGTTTGAAGATAAGTTAATAACCTTTTTGCCATTTAGAATAATTTCTGCCTCATTAGGTCCTTCAAGTACAGGAAGTTTTCTATAAACTCCATCATCCTTTAATCCTTGTATTTTTTCCTTTAAAAAATTCAATTCATGTACATTTCCCATGGTTTCCCCTCCTAAAATTAAATTTGAGAAAAGGTTTACAATCATCAATTTATAGTATATCACAAATATTTTTATTTTCACAAACTATAAATCATTTATTTATGAAAAAATTTTAACAAATTCTAGGTCTTTATTTTCTTTATTGCCCAATTTGCATATTGCCGAATCATTGGGCTTGGATCTTTTAGTGCTTTTTCTAGAAATTCAATATTGTTTACATCTTTCATATTTCCAATAGCTATAATGCAATTTCTTTTTAATATATTTTTCCCCCTCCAACTTCCTGCCATAGAACCATACTTTTTCTTAAATTCACTATTGGACATATTAAAAATTTCTTCTATATCTATATATCCTTTCGTATTGACGGGAACAAATTCATTGTTTTTGCTATTTAAAGCACTTTTATTTTTAGGACAAACAATTTGACAAGTATCACATCCATAAACTTTTATTCCCATCTTTTCTCTCAATTCATAAGGTATTTCATCTTTAGTTTGAGTAAGATAAGATATACATTTCTTGGGATTGAATTTATAAGGTGCTTCTAGAGCTCCTGTAGGACAAGCTCTTAAACAAAGATTGCAATCTCCACACTGACTTAGAATAGGATTGTCACTTTCTATATCTAAATCAGTTAAAATATATCCTATGAATATAAATGAACCATATTTATCATTTATGATTGAACAATTTTTCCCATACCACCCTACTCCAGCTTTTCTAGCCAATTCCCTATCTACTAATGGCCCTGTATCTACAAAAGATATATAATTGAATTCAATTTCTTTTTCAATCTCATCTATAAGTTTTTCTATTCTATCTTTGACTACTCTATGATAATCTTCTCCCCAAGAAGATTTAGAAATTTTCCCCTTTAATTCGAAATCTACTTTTTCATTAAAATCAACATTATAAGAAATCCCAACTACAATTATACTTTTGCAATGAGGAAATATACTTTTAGGGTCTACCCTCTTCTCTAAATCTTTTTCTTCAAATTCTGTTTCTCTGTTATTTTCTCTTCTTTCATAGAGATAATCTTTCAAATCATCTAGCCTGCCAGAATCTGTGAACCCTATAATATCAATTCCTACCTCTTGAGATTTTTGTATAATATATTGTTTTAAATTCATAATCATTTTCCCTTCATCTTGATAAAAATCTAATCTCCATTAGAAAAAGATTTAAAACACAACTTAGCTTCTGAAATCAATTCTTCTATCAATTCTTTTACTGAAACTATCTTGTCTATCTTGTAAGCATTTTCGCCTGCAAACGCAAAACCAGATTTCATATTTCCCTTCTGAGCATTAATCAGAGCATCAGCTATGCAATATTGTGATTTTGTAGGATCACATGGCTTTAAACAATTAGCAATACATTTAATAGGTTTTTTTAAACCCAACTTTACTTCATTTAAAAAGTCATTATTTATAGCTCGACCAATCAATCCAACTGGGCTATTAATGATTTGAATATCTTCAGACTTACAGTTTACATAAGTTTCTTTAAAAGCTTGAGAAGCATCACATTCAGATGTAGCAACAAATCGGCTTCCCATTTGAACTCCAGAAGCACCTAATTCTAAAAACTTAGCTATATCTTCTCCATTAAAAATTCCTCCACCTGCTATAACAGGAATTTTTTTGTTATACTTCTCCTCATAAGGTTTTATTGCTTTTAAAACTTCCAACAATAAATTATCCAATTCTTTAGAAGGATCATCTAAATCTTCCTTGGAGAACCCAAGGTGACCACCAGCTTTAGGCCCTTCAACTACTACCGCATCAGGGACTACTTGATAATGTCTATCCCAGGATTTGCATATCAATGAAATAGCTCTTCCTGAAGATACAATAGGCGCAATTTTCGTGTCAGAACCATCAGTAAATTTAGGCAATTCCAACGGAAGCCCAGCACCAGAAAATATTATATCTATTTTTTCTTCAACTGCTTTTTGGGCCATTTCCGCAAAATTGTTTTGTACTGACATTAAATTTATACCAACAATGCCATCGTTACATATTTCTTGGGCTTTCTTTATATGTTTTTTTAGAGCTCTCAAATTAGCTTCTTTTTTATTTTTATAATAATCTGGTTCATTAAATCCAATTTCAACGCCTGATATTACTCCAATACCACCATTTAAGGCTACATTGCCTGCTAAAGATGATAATGAAATTCCAACTCCCATACCTCCTTGAACAATAGGTATTTTTGCAATAAGATTTCCAATTTTAAGTTCAGGTAATTCCATAATAAACCCAGTTTAAAAAACTAGGTGTTTCACCGCCTCTCTTTTTTTCTGTCATTAAAAACAAATTGCTGATTTTAAAAATTTATATCCAATGACAAATTTGCACCATTATAAATATTATATCATAATAGCCATTAGTTCGATTAACATATTAAGCATTCCACGAACCTTTTGAAAATGATATAATATATAAAAATAAAGCATGGAGGTAATCTCTTGAGAAAGTGGTACAATAAACTCTTCCTAAATGATGTAAGAAATGCTGTGGAAAAATATAATATGATAGAAAATAATGATAAAATAATAGTAGGTCTTTCTGGAGGAAAAGATAGTGTCTTTCTACTTTATTCTCTATTACTTTTAAGAGAAAATTCATATTTGAACTTTGATATATTAGGACTTCATATAGATATAGGTATAGGAATAGATATGTCAGATACAGAAAAATTTTGTAGAGAAAACAAAGTTCCTTATATATATGAAAATATTCATATCATAGATAAAATATTTGAAGATAAAAAAAGTCCTTGCTATCTCTGCTCAAAGATGAAAAGAGGCGCTATGGCAAGAATTGCAGAAGACAATCATGTAAACAAAATAGCCCTCGGACATCACAAAACAGATATAGCTATAACATTTCTTTTAAATCTTATTTATACAGGTAAGTTAGAAACCTTTAAGCCAATTTCCTATAATGAAAAACATAACTTACAACTAATAAGACCTCTAATTTACATAGATGAAAAAACAATAGAAAAAGTAGTAAAAGATGAACAACTACCATTAGGGAAAAATAAAACTTGTCCTAAAGACAAAATAAATAAGCGAAATGAAATAAAAGTCTTACTTGAAAATATTGAAGAAAAGTACCCTGATTTTCAAGATAAAACAGTAAGAGCTATAGAAAACTTTGAACAAGGTAATTTATGGCTTTGACATTTGTAAATAATTTTCTATTTATTAAGATAAATATGATATAATTGTTTTTATAAAATTTAAAAAAGGAGCTATAAAAAATGTTTAGCTTTAGAAAAAATTTCATCAAAAAATTTGATTTTGTCCTTTTTATAACCGTTTTATTGTTATGCGTATATGGACTAGTTATGATAATGAGTGCAACTGCAAGTTATGAAAATTCTCGTTTTATAAAAGTTCAGGGAATAACTGTCATATTAGGTATAGTAGCTATAATATTACTTGCTATGATGGACTATAAATTATTAGGAAAAATATACTTGCCAATATACATCTTTTGCAATTTACTACTTATAGCCGTTCTCATATTTGGTACTGGAGATGATGATTGGGGAGCAAGAAGCTGGCTTTCCATTGGTGGGTTCACATTCCAACCTGCAGAGTTGGTAAAATTAGGGCTTATTATTTCCCTAGCTCAATTCATAGATAAAAATAAGAATAGCATAAATGAGCCCTTTGTTCTTCTAAAAACATTGCTATTTGCAGCTATACCTATAGGACTCATTTTGCTTCAACCTGATTTTGGAACAGCAGCAGTTTTTATATTTTTCGTACTTGCAATGCTTTTTGCTGCGGGACTTAAATTGAAATACTTTGGCTATGCTATTGCCATTGGAATCATATCCCTACCTGCAATATGGTTCTCATTAGATAAATATCAAAAAAACAGGATATTTAACTTTCTAAATCCAGAGCATGATACCAGTGGCTCAGGATATCAAGCTAAGCAATCACTTATTGCAATAGGTTCAGGTAAAGTCTTTGGAAGAGGACTATTTAAAGGAGTTCAAACCCAATTTGGATACATTCCTGAAAAACAAACAGATCTTATATTTGCGGTCATAGGAGAAGAATTGGGACTTATGGGAGGACTTGTTCTGATATTGTTGTATTTCATTATGTTTTATAGACTTGTAAGAATTGCAAAGAACACTAAGGACACCTTTGGCTCTTTGATGGTCATAGGAATAACTTCAATGATGTTCATTCATATATGGGAAAACATAGGTATGACTATTGGTCTTATGCCTATCACAGGAATACCTCTTCCCTTTATAAGCTATGGAGGCACTTTCCTTTTAGTGAATATGATAGGCATAGGTATTGCTTTAAGCGTAGGAATGAGAAAAGAAGGATTAAACTTTTAAGATGCTATATTAGCATCTTTTTTAATTTAGTACCTTGCATTGCAAGGTAGCATAGTATATAATATAGTTGATCTTACCAGTGAAAAGGAGAAATGCTATGAATATTCAATTTAAAAAAGGAGTTTTAGAACTTTGCGTACTTTCAATGCTACTAGAAAGAGACTATTATGGCTATGAACTGGTAGAGCATATTTCTAAACATATAGATATTTCTGAAGGGACTATATATCCTCTTTTGCGAAGACTTAAAACTGATGGATTTGTAAAAACTTATTTAAAAGAATCTCAAGAAGGGCCTCCAAGGAAATATTATACTATAACTGAAGAAGGTAAAAAAGCTTGTGATGAATTGATTTTCGAATGGAATCATTTTGTTCAAGGAGTAAATACTATTATAAAGGGGGATAGAAATGAATAGAAAAGAATTTATAGGAACTTTAAGAGCTAATTTAAAGGGCCTACCACAAGAAGAAATAGATGACATAATTTATGACTACGAAGAACACTTTCGTATTGGACTATCTCAAGGAAAATTTGAAGAAGATATTGCTAGGGAATTGGGGGATCCAAGGAATATTGCTAAAATGTACAAAGTTTCTTCAAAAATTGATGAAGCCGAAAGCAATCCTTCACCGAAAAATTTACTTAAAGCCATGTTTTCAGCTATGGCTCTGGGAATTTTTAATTTTATTATAGTTTTAGGACCTTTTATTGTCATAATAGCTTTGCTCATTGGACTGTATGGTATATCTGTAGGATTAGTTGCAGGAGGTATAGGTGCAGTATTTGGAACAATTTTAATCCCACTGTCTTGTTATCCGTTCTCCTATTATGATGTAAATTTAGGTGTTCATCCAGTCACATCTGTTTCACTGGGAATAGGATTAACTTGCTTGGGAGTATTGCTGTTTATGGCCAGCCTTTACTTAACTAAGCTACTATATAAAGGCACCGTAAAGTATCTTAAGTGGAATATTGATACAATAAAAAAATAGGAGGAGTTTTTATGAACATTAAAAAATTTGTTGCCATTTTTGCAGGGGTAGCTCTTGTAGCTTTTGGCATTGCTTTTCTATCATACAATTTGTCAGGGGGACATATAAGCTATGGCATTAATGGCAATAGAAAAAAATTCAAGGGAATGAATATCAAATCTGATGGTTCTAAAGTTAAAATAGGATTAGATGGTATAAATATAGAAGATGAGGATGGAACTAAAGTACAAATAAATCCCGGTGGAATCTATGTAAATGACGGAGATGATGTGGTAGATATTTCACCAAATGGAATTATAGTCAATGAAGAAGAAGTAGACATTGATGAATATAATCATTCATCAGATACTAAAAATACAAAAAAAGAAAATGTAAATGAAGAAAAAACTGAAGATATAGTAGGTATCAAAGATATAATTGTTGAGACTAATTTTGTAGATATAAACTTCATACCCGAAAGTCGAGATGATATAAAAATAATATATAGTGGGACTATAAAGGCAAATTATATACCTAAATTAAAGACAAAAAAATCTGATGACACTCTTTATATATCTGCCAAGAAAGAAGATAACAATCTATCACAAAACGTGAGCTATTCAAATTTAAAATTAGATATTCATATTCCTGAAAACTATAAAGAAAATATGAAAATCGTCTCAACTTCTGGTGATGTGAATTTATCCAAAATGAATTTTAATGATTTGAATTTAGCTACTGTTTCAGGAGATATAAATTTAAATGATTTGAACCTTAAAGATTTAGTAGTGAGTACAACTTCAGGGGATATTGATTCTTTAAATATTTCAGCCGATAAAAATATGTTCAATTCTACTTCTGGTGACATTGAAATTAAAAATCTCATAGGAAGTGTACAAACAAATACTGTTTCAGGAGATATTGAAATTTCCTACAAGAATTTTAACGACAATATCATTGCTGCTACTGTTTCAGGAGATGTAAATATAACTCTGCCAAAAAAATCAGAATTCCAAATTAGTGCACAAACTACTTCAGGAGATTTGAAAAGTAATTTTCCTATAACTATTCAAGGAAAGCATAAAAATAGTCTTGAAGGCACCGTTGGATCTTCCGAAAACAAAATAAATATTGGCACAGTTTCAGGAGATGTAAATATATATTCAAAGTAAAAGAATATAGGCAGGGGCGACCAAAGGTCGCCCCTTACAAAAGGGGGTACTGATAATGAGAAGTAAAAATATAGTTCTAATAATTGCTATATCAATTATTTCATTATTGTTAACTTCATGTATTCCTACAAATACTTTTAATACTAAAGAAACCATACCACTAGAAATAGTTCAAATAATAAAAAATAACAGAAATATATCAAAAAATAATGCTAGTGAAAAAATGAAAGAATTTAAAACTAAGTTATATAAATATGAAAATTTTGATGATGAACTGGCACCAGAAAATATTGCAATGAAAAAGGATGAAATAGTAAGCACTATCTCACTTAGCGAAGCAATAGAAGATGTTGAATATATGTTCAATGTATTAAAATACGCCTATCCTGGATATGAATACTTTGGTGGAGATAAAACATTTTTGTCTGCCAAAGATAAAATATTAAATAATTTAAGTAGTTTTAATGAAGAAATAACCTTAGATACACTATTTAATACAATAACTACAAATATGGATTTTATACAAGATGGGCATTTTTATATATACACCGACAAGAATTCTTATGATCCATGCAAAGAATATTATTATTTAAATAATGAAGATATGCAAATAAATAAAGATGGAAATAGATTTTATACGATCAATGGAAATGAAAAATATTATATTGATTCTATTAATGGAGATAAAAATATAGATGATTATATAAAACCTGCCCTTTCTTAAGATGGTAGTATTGTCTATAACTTAGGCATTACATACCCTGATAGATATAAAAGTGTAGATGTAATATTTAAATCAAGTAAAAAAACAATTACAAAAAACATACCCTTACTATACAAATTCCCCAAACAGCTAGATAATGTTGGGTATGAAAAGTATGAAATAGGTGGAACAAGTATCGTTAAAAATAGAAGGATGCTTCCCATGTCCTATGACGATAAAATTCATGATGAACTTGATGATTTTGTAGAAAGTGCCAAAGAATTAAAAAATGAAGAAATATTCATTCTTGATATTAGAAACAATTTAGGGGGTATTTCCAACTATCCTATGGGTTGGTACGAAAACTTTACAGGTAAAGAACCATCTTCTGAAAAGTTTTTTGCTAAATTAAATACTAAAACTATATATAATCTTTTTTTAGATATCGAAAATAAAAGTGATATTCCAAATCATGAACTATCAGATGAAGTTAAGTCTAAACTAAGCGGCAAAGAAAAAGAACTTGTTAATGGGGCTTGGTATACTGGTTATTATACTGAAAATAGGTTTGACAATGAACCTTTGGTTATAGTACTTATAAATAATAATGTGGCATCAGCTGGAGAAGAATTTGTAAGCTATTTAAGAACTTTAAATAATGTGCTTTTTATAGGAACAAACACTAGTGGAGCAGTACTAATTGGAAGTAACACTAGTTGGTATCTACCCAATTCTAATATTGCTATTAATTCAGGTACCAATATCAACCTTCCCCCCACTATGGAAAATATGGATGGTAAAGGTTTTTACCCCGATTTATGGGTTAATTCCGAAGATATTGTTGATAGAGTTATTAATTTTATAAATAAATATGATTTAAGTAATATTAATATAGGGGGTACTGATAATGAGAAGTAAAAATAGAAAAAAGTTGTTATTCTATGTTTTGACATTTATATTGGTTTCAACAACCCTTGCTGGTTGTTCTTCTAATAAAGATAGTGTAGCTACAATTAATAGAGAACTAACTGTGGAAGAAAAAGTTGAAGATTTTGAGTATATGTACAAAACATTAGAAGAAAATTATCCTTTTTTTAAAGTCAACGAAAGAGTAAATAGAATAAATTGGTTAGCAAATAAAGATGAATACAAAAAAAGAATCAAAGAAACAAGGAATGACGAAGAATTTGCTAATGAATTAAATATGATATTATGTGAATTAAACAATGATCATACTCATTTATTATCAAAAGATGCTTTTGATTCTTATTATAAACTTTATGCTTACAAAGCTGATAAATATAATAAACCTTGGGGTAAGGTATTAGATAATAAAAAAGTTAAAGCTAGATATAATTTTACTGAAAAGAATTTAGAAGAACTAAAAAATGAAAATTATTTACAGAATAGTAAACCTGCATTTAAATCTGATATTATCATTCCCAATGATGTAGCTTATATAAAAGTTAAGCAAATGGATGGGTTTCGAATAGAAGAAGATGGAGTTGAAATAAGAAAGTTTCTTGAAAGCATAAAAGATTATCCTAAGCTAATTGTAGATATTAGAGGAAATGGTGGAGGTTCTGATTATTACTGGGTAAAAAACATAGTCCAACCTCTTATAAATAAACCTCTTTCAGTAGACTACTACTTATTTGCAAAAGGCGGTGAGGACAGCCAAAAATTCTACAAAGCTAGAAAAATGAATTTAAAAGATATAAGTACTCTAGATGAAAATTTAATACACAAGTTTCCTGAAGAAATAAGTACTGATTTTAAATATTATAAATTATCAACCGATAAAATAAAACCTAAAAATCCTGTAGGTTTTAAAGGAAAAATCTATTTGTTAGTGAACTCTGGAGTATACTCTTCTTCTGAAAGTTTTGCTTCCTTTGCAAAGGGAAGTGGATTTGCCACATTGGTAGGAGGAAGAACTGGTGGAGACGGTATAGGAATAGACCCTTTACTGTTTTCATTGCCTAATAGTGGGCTAGTAGTACGATATAGTAGTCTATTATGTTTGAATCCGGACTATACCATAAATGAAGAAGTTCAGACAACTCCCGATATTGAACTTTCCCCATTCTCCCCAGTTGACCACAAATATGATAAATGTATTCAATATGTAATAAATGATGAAATATAACGAAAACAAAAAATTAAGACACAGAAAAAACCTGTGTCTTAATTTTCTAATGAGTTTCTATAAACCATTTTATAAGTTCTGAGCCTATACTTTTAGATTCTCTGTACATTCCTGGAATTTCATCTTTGCTAAACCAATCAGCATGTACTATTTCTTTGCCATCTTCAACTATTTGTCCTCCTGAATATTCAGCAGTAAATCCTACCATCATAGAATTTGGAAAAGGCCAAGGCTGACTTCCAAAGTATTTTATATTGTCTATTTGGATTCCCACTTCTTCAAATACTTCTCTTTTTACACATTGTTCAAAAGTTTCTCCAAGTTCCACAAATCCAGCTATAACACTATACATTCCATGAGAAAAATTTTTATTGTGAGCTAGTAATAGCTTCTCTCCTTTAGTGACGGCCACAATTATAGCAGGAGATGTTCTAGGCCAAGTAGTATATCCGCATTTAGGACAAATAAGGGCTCTTTCAGATAAACTTTCCTTTCTTTTCATAGGAAAGCCACATACCCCACAGTGTTTATGACTTTTTTCCCAATTTAACAACAAATAGCTTTTAGAAGCTGCTAAAAATAGATTTTCATCAAGTATCAACATAAGTGATTTCAAATCCATAAATTGACTATCATCTATTGAAGAATCTATTTTTTTAATTCCTGCTGAAAAACAGTTTTCTCCATTTAATGTTCCCATATATTGAACATTTTCAATTTTAATATTCATATTTACAATATCTTGATATCTAATTATATCAAGATATTTCTTGTCTTTTTTAATCATCATCTTGTTTTGGTCAAATAAAAAATACATATCATTTTCATTTGTAATTTCTGGTTGTATTGATGGTTCAAAAGAAATATAATTTTTCATAAAAATCCTCCTTGAATAAAATCAAATTTATATATTTTTCTTTTTGTCTTCCTCTAAAAAACATTTTCTGCACAATGGCTCATATTCATTAGAAGCACCTATCTTTATCCTTTCCTCATCTTTTGTCTTTCTATGGCTCACCCAAGCATCTGAACCACATTTCGCACATACAGCATGATGCTTATATAAATAGTCTGATATGGGCATAAGTTCTTTTATGATTTCAAAAGGTTTCCCTGTATAATCCATATCAAGTCCAGCTACCACTACAGTACATCCATTTGTCAAAAATTGATTTATACCTTTAACTATTTCTCTGGTTTCTCCTCCTAAAAATTGTATTTCATCTATAGCTATAACATCAGGTTCTATTTCACCGCAATATTCCTCTATTTCACCCATGTTTTTTACTAAAATTGCATCTATATAGGTCAAATCATGAGTCACTATTTCATTCTTGGCATATCTACTGTCTACTATAGGCTTAAATGCAAGGGTCTTATATCCCGCAATTTTAAATCTCTTTATATCTTTCTCCAAACTTGAAGTTTTTCCCGAAAACATAGAGCCTGTATGTATTATTAGTCTTCCTTTGTACTGATGCAAAACACTTCCCCCTTCATTTATATCTTTCACAAATGATATTATAGCATATTTGAATCTATATTCACATAAAGTCCTTTCGTTGAATATGATAAATTAACTCATGTTTTATCTAGAGGAGGAAGACTTATGGAGGAAAATAAAATTGTTGAAATTAAAAATATAAGTATGACCTATCATACTCTCGAAGGTGAAACCGAAGCTATTAAAAATATAGTTCTAGATGTATATAGAGGCGAAATAGTGTCTCTTGTAGGACCTAGTGGATGTGGAAAATCTACACTTCTTTCTATAATAGCAGGACTTATTGAGCCTACAAAAGGAAAAGTCCTTATCAATGGGAAAATAGTCAATGGACCATCTAGCGAAACAGGATATATGTTTCAAAGAGATCATCTATTTGAATGGAGAAATATTCTTCAAAATGTTCTTATTGGTCTTGAAATTCAAGGAAAAGTAAATGAAGAAAGTTTGCAGTATGCAGAAAAACTTCTTGATACTTATGGCTTAGGAGATTTTAAATACAATTTCCCAAGACAACTTTCTGGAGGCATGAGGCAAAGAGTAGCTCTCATAAGAACCCTTGTCATAAAACCGGACTTATTGCTATTAGACGAGCCTTTTTCTGCTTTAGACTATCAGACTAGACTTGCAATAGCTGATGAAGTTGGAATTATACTGAAAAATGAAAAGAAAACAGCAATCATGGTCACTCATGATATAGCTGAAGCCATAAGTATGTCTGATAGAGTTGTAGTTATGTCAAAAAGGCCTGCTACTATAAAAGATATAATCCCTATTAAACTTAGTTGCCCAAATGGAATTAGAACTCCTATGAAATGTAGGGAAGCACCCGAGTTTAGACACTATTTTAATAAGATATGGAAGGAGCTAGATGTCCATGTATGATAAAGTTTCTAAAGAGCATGAAGAGTATTTGAAAAAAATAAAAAAGAGGAAAAGAGCTATACTCATCACCCAAATACTCATTTTAGTCATATGGTTAGCCCAATGGGAAATAACAGCGAGGCTTGGATGGATAGATACATTTTTGACTAGTCATCCATCAGGAATATGGAATCTATTTATCAACTACACTAAAAATGGCGGCTTATTTTATCATGTAGGTATATCAGTCCTTGAAACTATAATTGGTTTCTTGGTAGGAACAATTTTAGGAGTATTGATAGCTATACTTCTCTGGTGGTCAGACTTTTTGGCAAAAGTGCTGGATCCGTATTTAGTAGTTTTAAATAGTCTACCTAAAACAGCTCTTGCCCCTATAATCATACTATGGGTAGGAGCAGGATATAGTGGAATCATCGTGACAGCTATTACAGTATCCATAGTCATCACCATAATGAATGTCTACAATGGTTTCATAAGTGTAGATGAAGATAAAATAAAATTACTTCAAACCTTTGGTGCCACAAAATTTCAAGTACTAAAAAAAGTAGTATTACCTTCAAGTATACCTACTATCATCAGCACTTTAAAAGTAAATATTGGCCTTTCCTGGGTAGGTGTCATTGTAGGAGAGTTCCTTGTATCTAAAGCAGGTATTGGGTACTTGATTGTATATGGAGGCCAAGTATTTAAGCTAGATTTAGTCATGATGAGCGTATTTATATTAGCTATAATATCTGCACTAATGTATCAACTAATAGCATTCTTTGAAAACAAATTTACGAAGTGGCAGCAATAAAACGAGACTTTTAGTCTCGTTTTATTGCTTAGTTATAATTATAGGACCATCTTTAGTTATGGCTAATGTATGTTCATATTGAGCTGACAATTTCCCATCTAATGTTCTGGCTGTCCATTGATTTTCATCAATTTTACAACGGTATGTGCCTACATTAACCATTGGTTCAATAGTCAAAACCATTCCTTCCATAAGTCTAAGTCCCCTTCCAGGGCGACCAAAATGAGGAACTTGAGGGTCTTCATGCATGTTTCTCCCAATACCATGCCCAACAAAGTCTCTCACAACAGAAAAACCTTCACCTTCTACATACTCCTGTATAGCATGAGAAATATCTCCTATCCTATTGCCTATAACTGCTTTTTCTATTCCTATATACAATGCATTTTTAGTTACTTTCAAAAGTTTCTCTGCTTCAAGTGAAATATCTCCAACCGCATAGGACCATGCAGAGTCTGCAAGCCATCCATCTAAATTCACAACCATATCTATAGTCACAATATCTCCATTCTTCAACGGCTTCTTGTTTGGAAAACCATGACATATTTCATTGTTTACAGAAGCACAGGTAGCAAATGGATATCCTTCATAACCCTTTTGCTCTGGTGTTGAACCATGCTTTTTCATATATTCTTCTGCAAACTCATCTATCTCTAGTGTGGAAATACCTGGTTTGATTATTTTAGCAATTTCCTTATGACAATTTGCAAGTATTTCTCCTGCTTTTTGCATCTTTTCAATTTCTTCCATAGTCTTTATTATTACCATATTTTCATACTCCCTTCAAATTATTCTTTTGCCCTTTTATTTATTATTTCAATAAATCTCTCATCTTCATAGAGATTTTCTAAATCTTCATCAATTTTCATTATATCTATGAATTCAGGATACAAAAGTACTGACTTTCTCAAATCCTTTATGGCCTCATCTTTTTTATTTAACTTTGAATAACAACAAGCTCTATTGTAATAAAGATATTCTGCTTCAGGATTGTAGTTAATTCCTTCAGTCAAAACTTCAATTGCTTCTTTAATTTTTCCCTGTTCTATATATATAACAGATTTATTTAAAAAAGAATAGGGATATGTATTGTTTTTAGCTATTGATTTATTGTAATACTCTACAGCTTTTTTATAATTGCTCATTTTTTTATATATGACTCCCATATTGAAGAGAGCCTTATAGTAATCTGAATTTATTTCAATGCTTTTTTTTACCATTTCATAGGCCATATCATATTGTTTTATCTCTTCATAGATAGAACCTAGATTGTTATAGGCTATATAATCGTTTGGAGATAGTTCAATTACTTTTTTATAATAATTTATAGCTTTCTTTTTTTCTCCCATATCATCATATATATTAGCTATATAAAAATAGGCTCTATCATATTCGGGATTTATTTCTACAGCTTTTAAATAACTTTCTAGAGCCTTTTCCTTGTTTCCCATTCTTTCATATATTGTTGCCATACCATAAAAAGCTCCCGATTCTTCATCATCTATATCCACTACTCCGCTATAAGCCTTCAGTGCTCCTTCTAAATTATCCATTTCATCATAAATAAATGCTATATTATACAAAATATCTATGGTTTCATCTTCATCACCAGGAAAATCCAATGCTTTTAAATAAAATTTCACAGCTTTTTCTTTAGAATCATCCAAATAAAAATTTTCAGCTAGTATTATATAATTATATCTTCTGTCAAAATCAGTTAAGTAACTTTTCATGAATTCTGCACCTCTTAATTTTTATTGTCTTCTTATAGTTTATCATATTTTATAGCTTATATATTAATAATTAATTTTTTAAAAAAGAAAAGTGGGGGATTTATTCCTCCACTTTAAGTGCTCGCATTGAATTCAATATAGCAATTATAGATACTCCTACATCTGCAAATACTGCTTCCCACATAGTTGCTATGCCAAACACTCCCATAATCAGTACTATAATTTTTACTCCCAAAGCAAGATAAATATTTTGTGTGACAATTTTCTTAGTTTTTCTTGCTATTTTGATTCCTGTTATTATTTTTTTGGGCTCATCTGTCATTATAACTATATCAGAAGCCTCAATAGCTGCATCTGAACCCAATCCTCCCATAGCAATCCCCACATCTGCTCTAGCTAAAACTGGTGCATCATTTACTCCGTCCCCTACAAAAGCAACTTTTCCTTTACGGCTAGTCTCATTTATTATTTTTTCTAAAACACTAACTTTATCTTGTGGCAATAGTCCTCCATATACACTGTCTATACCTAATATTTCCCCTACTTTGCTAGCTACATATTGATTATCTCCTGAGAGCATAATAGTTTGTTTGATTCCTAAGTTCTTTAGTCCCATTATGGTATCTTTTGCATCTTCTTTTATCTCATCAGATATGATTATATACCCAATATATTCACTATTCTTAGCCACATATACAATTGTACCAAAGCCTTTCTTACCCTCAACTTTAATATTTTCTCTTTCGAACAATTTTTCATTTCCAATCATTACCTTATCTCCGCTTATTCCGACTTGCACTCCCATCCCTGGTATTTCTCTATAGTCTTTCAATAAACTTTCATCTACTTTTCCCTCATAAGCTTCTATTATAGATTTGCCTATTGGATGATTTGAAAAAGCTTCTCCATAAGCTGCAAGATAAATAACTTCATCTTCTGTGAATCCCTCTTTAGCATTTACTCTAGTTACTCTAAATACACCTTTCGTTACAGTTCCTGTCTTATCCATAACAACAGTATCTACTTGATTTAAGGCTTCTAGGTAATTTCCACCCTTTATGAGTATGCCAGATTTAGAAGCTCCTCCTATGCCACCAAAAAACCCTAACGGAATAGATATAACTAGTGCACAAGGACAAGATATAACTAAAAATATCAGTGCTCTATAGACCCATTCACTTAAACTAAGCTTGAATATAAGTGGTGGTATAAAAGCAATAAAAGCAGCACTAATAACTACTATTGGTGTATAATATCTAGCAAATGTAGTTATGAAATTTTCAGTAGGTGCTTTCTTGCTTGAAGCATTTTCTACCAAATCAAGTATTTTTGATACTGTTGACTCCCCAAATTCTTTTAAAACTTCTATAGTTAAAAGTCCACTATTATTTACATATCCACTTAAAACACTATCTCCAGCCTGTACAACTCTAGGCACATTTTCTCCAGTTATATTTGAGGTATCCACAGTAGATTTGCCTTCAATTATTGTTCCATCTAATGGAATTTTTTCTCCTGGTTTAACAATTATATGGTCTCCTACATGAACATTTTGAGGAGCAACTTTCACTACTTCATCACCATTTTTTATATTTGCATAATCTGGTCTAATATCAAGAAGAGATTTTATAGACTTTCTAGAATGGCTAACTGCCATATCTTGAAACAATTCTCCAACTTGATAAAATAACATAACAGCCACACCTTCAGGATACTCTCCTATAGCAAAAGCCCCTATGGTTGCCAAGGCCATTAAAAAATTTTCATCAAATATTTGACCATGAGTTATATTTTTTAGTGCTCTAACAAGTATTTCCCCACCAACGACAATATAACTTGCAAAGAAAAATATAAACTCCCAATTTGCCTCAAATTTAAATAATATAGGAACAATAAACAATATGGCTCCTATTATAATCTTCATTATTTCACCCTTTTCCACTTCTCCATGGCTGTGATCATGAACATGTGCATGAGCTTTATTGTTCTGAGTTTGACTATCTATTATTTTCACATCTGGTTCAACTTTATTCACAATAGCTTTTATTTCATTTACTATTTTATCTGAATTGTTCTCACTTTGTATTTGAACCTTTAGTTTCTTTGAAACAAAATCCATAATTGCAATATCTACTCCATCTATATCATTTGTCATCTTTTCAATTTTACTTGCGCAATTTGCACAATTTAGTCCTTCTAAAATTAAAGTTTTTTCAACCATAATCTATAGCCCCCTTTTTAACCATCAAACATATGAACACTTATTCATATGTTTGATTATATTTTACCCCATTTTGTTTTCTATGTCAACGAAAAAAAAGTATAAAAAAAGCAGCATAGCTGCTTTTTTATTTATATATAAAATTCTCCTATAAATTTATATAAAACTTTATCTACTTCACAGTCTTCATCATGAAGCAATTTCCAACTTCCATTCACTCCAATTGACTTTGCCATGTTTTCAAAATAATACATTATAATCCCTGCATCTACTAAATTATATTTATTGTCATTACACATCAAAGTCAATACAACTCTATCATCTTTTAATATAAATCTCCAAGGTTGATTGTTGTAACTAGATGGAGCAAATCTTATATAATAAAATAAATCGCTCAATCCTCTATTTTCTAACTCATCCATGTCAATTTTATTTCCAATTTCATCTTTATAAACTATCTCTTCTACAGCTAATCTACAGCTTTCTCCTTCTTGAACAAATGGATTTTTGGCTACTGGATATCCTATTGCAAGTATATAATCTACTTTTCCGTTTTTAAGTTCAAACAATGCTTTTTTCATATCTTCTTCTACATCTACAACACTTATCCAACAACTACCTAAGTTTAATTCTGACGCCTTTGTTATTAGATTTTCCATAGCATATGAAGCATTTATGATACAATCCTCTGATTCATCTAAAAGTTCCAATACAATATAATGAGGACTTTTAATCATAACACCAGCATATCCGCCTTTTCCACTAAGTGCTTTGTGAACTAATTTCCCATCTTCAAATAATATAAACTTAAAACTATTTTTGCCTATAGCGGATTCCAGTTTCTTTCCATAATCCATCAATTCTTCCAATACTTTTTTATCTGCATCTTTTTCTTTAAAATCCCTTATAGACTTTCTATTTTTTAAAAAACTGCTCATTAACATTTCCGCTCATCCTTTCTTCATTGTCTTCTATCTATTTATACCACTCCACTATAAATTTAATCTTATTTATGCCAATTTCATAAATATCATTAGACGTTTTAAATAATCTATTAGCTGAAAATGAACAATCAATGAAGAAAACACTCCAACAGCTATGCCAGCTAAAACATCTGTTGGATAGTGAACACCCAAATACATTCTAGATGTTCCTACTAAAAGTGCAATTAAAAGCACAGGTATAGCTATATAAGGGAAATTCAAAGCCATCACTGTGGCTATAGAAAAACTGGCTGTAGTATGTCCTGATGGAAAGGAATAATCTTTAAGAACAATGTTGAAACGATTTACACTGTCAAATCTGTTGAAAGGCCTTTCCCTTTCTAAAGATCTCTTAAGTATTTGAACAAATATCTGGCTTAAAGTAAGACTAGCAAGTCCCTCCAATCCTATAAGTCGCATTTTATTCTTCCCAAATATGAACAATGACATCATAAAACCTGTTGTAAACCATCCCCCACCTAAATTCGTTATATAATACATAAACTTGTCCAAGAATTTATTTTTAATCGTATCATTAAACCAATGAAGCAGTTTTTTATCAAAAGTCTTAACTCTTTTTTTAGCTCCCATAATATCACCCTGCATCTTATTTTAAACTTAGTATAGAATATAATCACCTCCTTTGTAAAGTGTTAATGCAAAAATAAAAGGTAGAGAATTCTCCACCTTATGCTTTGCTTCTATTTAATTTTATACTCCAGTTGGATAAAAGCCATCCTAAAAATCCTCCAACCACATATCCAAGAACAAGGAAAACACTTCTGAATCTATCACCATTGTAGAAAAGATCTTCGAATATCCAAACAAACATTATACCCATAAGAAGTGCAAAACAAATACTTACGCCTACTTTGAAAAATGTTTCAATATTCTCAAACTCCAATGTTTCTCCACTTCTCTCTACTTTATTCTTATCGAATAATATTTTTGACAAGAAAATCAATATTATAGATAAAACTATATAATAAATGTAATATTTAGCACCATGATATGGACTATCAAACACACCCAATATACTATAGTTAACAAATTTTTCACTTACTACTCCCGGAGCACTAGGCAATTTTAACCCCCAGTAATCTAAGTTATCAGAAATAAGAGTGAAAAATCCTATTGGGAAAACTAAAAATATTCCTGTCAATATAAATTGTGCAATAGTAGTTCCCGTAAGAGCTCCAAACAAAAATGAAAATCCTAAAACAGGCATTTGCTGATAAATAATTTTAATGCACCATAAAAGAACATCTCTAGCAGAATAAAATATTCTTAAATTTGAACTTAAACCCAAAGCTAATAGCATTATTAAACTATTTATGACAAAAGGTAAAATTATAGCTACCAATGATACCAATAGTTTATTGAAAAATATTTCATATCTTGTAAAAGGCATTGTTGACAATACTTCAAAAGTCTTTCTTCTCTTTTCTTCTCCGAATAATATAATAGCCATAACTATAGGAGCTAATATAGAAATAAATATATAAATCTCTCTTGTGGCGTCTAAGCTATAGTGAACGTCATTAATTCTCCATTGAAGTAGTTCTTTTTCATTAAACTCAATACCGTCTTTTTTATAGGATTCTAATCTTTCTTTATATTGATTGTAGCTAGTTGTCACTGGCAATGTAGCTGAAAAAAATATTATTATAGCTATAAATATAACAATTGGTTTTATCATTTTAAAATCTTTGTTAAAAAGATTTTTGTTAAAGGGCAATGTCTTCAAATACATATCCTTCTCCTCCCATCTTATATATAAATATTTCTTCTAGGGACATGTCTATAGTTTCTAAAAGTATAGGATTGTGTTTTTTTATTTCCTCTATCAAATCATCTATATTGTCATTTGCGACTATTTGATAAACCTTTCCAACACTTTCTATTCTTAAAATATCTTTATTTGTTTTTATTTCTTCAGGAATATCCTCTTTAAAAGCCACTTGTATTTTTCTCACTCTAGTCTTCAATTCATCTATACTTTCTTCCATAAGTACTCTTCCTTCATGGATTATTCCTATGTGGTCACAAATTTGCTCAAGTTCTCCTAAATTGTGAGTAGATATAAGAACAGTGGTATCGTTTAAACTCACTTCCTCAACTAAAAAATTTAATACCTGCCTTCTCACAACTGGATCGAGTCCAGATGTAGGTTCATCTAATATAAGTACCTTTGGCATTATAGATAGATTTACCAATATAGATAATTGAGTTTTCATTCCTTTTGATAAGTACTTTATCTTTTTATTTTCATCTAACTTAAAAACTTTCTTTAAATTTTTAAATCGCTCTTCGTTCCACATAGGATAAGTATTTCTATAAAATTCAACCATATCTTTTATTTTGAAATTAGGATAAAAATATTGAAAATCAGAAACATATCCTATTCTACCCTTGATACTTGTATTTTTTAGAATATCTTCTCCACAAATAAGTGTATTTCCTCTTTCAGGTTCATATATACCTACCAAGCATTTAATCAAAGTAGTCTTTCCTGCTCCATTTGGTCCTATAAGTCCATAAATAGAACCACCCTCAACATTTATGCTTACATTATCTAAAATCTTTGTTCCGCCTAGATATTTGTCAATATTTTGAGTTCTAATCATCTTCCTCCACCCCCTTCAATTCCTTTAATAAACTCTTTATCATCTCATATATATCTTCTTCTTTAAATCCCATATAATAAGCTTCGACTATGCCTTTCTTAAAAAATTCCCTCACTTCCATAAGTTTTTCCTCATCCTTTCTAGGCTTATAATCTTCTGATACAAAGGTTCCTCTTCCCCTTATAGTAACTGTCACCTTTTGTCTTTCCAATTCCTGATATGCTTTTTGTATAGTATTTGGGTTTAATGTCATCATCTTGGCCATTTCTCTCACTGATGGAAGTTTGTCTCCCGGCTCAATGATTCCCTTTAATATTCCTTCTTTTATCTCATTGACAATTTGCTCATATATCGGAGTACTACTAGTTGCGTCTATATTTATCACTTTCTCACCTCCACAATTTCCATGTGTTGTGTATCGTGTGTACTATTTGAACTAATACACTATAAACAGTGTAATACATTCAAGGAAAAAAGTCAAGTACCTTTGATGTTTTTTTGTTATAATTATATATAAAATTAGGAACTCTTGAAAGGTGAGATACTAAAAATGGAGTTAAATAAATATCAGAAAAAAGCGGTTTCTCATGTAAATGGTCCAGCCCTAGTATTAGCGGTTCCTGGAGCTGGAAAAACTACAGTTCTAATTCATAGAACAAATAATCTAATAGAAAATCACAATATAAATCCCGACAGCATCCTTTCTATAACCTTTAGTAGAGCTTCTGCCAATGATATGAAAGAAAGATATAATACTACATTCCCTAATTTCCAATCCACAGCAATAAAATTTTCTACTATCCATAGTTTTTCTTATACTATACTTAGGGAATATGCCTATAGAAAAAATATAAAATATACTTTATTGGAAGGAAAAAATACACCTATAAATAAAAATGCCCTTCTTAGAAAAATTTATCTTGAAATAAATGGTGAATATATTACAGAAGAAAGGCTTGAAGGTATTGTAAACACTATTGGATATATAAAAAATATGTGCTTTGATATAGATGAGTATATGCTTAACAATAATGTAGAAATAAACAATTTCAAGGAAATATATATGTATTATGAAAACTATAAGCTACAAAATCATCTAATAGATTTTGACGATATGTTGGTTCTTACATATAAGGTATTGAAAGAAGATAAATATTTATTGAACAAGTATAGAAACAAATACAATTATATACAAGTCGATGAAGGACAGGATACTTCTAAAATTCAAATGGAAATAATAAAAACCATTGCATATCCAAACAACAATTTATTTATTGTTGCTGATGATGACCAGTCTATATATGGCTTTAGAGGTGCTTTCCCTAAGGGACTTTTGGAATTTAAGAAAATATATCCTAAGGCCAAAATCTTTTATATGGAAGAAAATTTTCGTTCATCTAAAAATATAGTCAATGTAAGCAATAAATTCATAAAACAAAATACTTTAAGATATGATAAAAATTTATTTACAGAAAATGAAGATGTTAGACCAATACAAATTGTAAAAGCTAAAACCGTGCTGGACCAATACGAATATTTAGTAGGAGAACTTAAAAAATATGATGAGCTTTCAAATACTGCTATTCTATATAGAAACAATATATCTACTTTAGGACTCATAGAATATTTAGAAAAGAATAATATACCCTTTCATTTAAGAGATATGAAAATAAGTCTATTTAATCACTGGATGATAAATGATATTGTAGCATTTTTGACTCTTGCAAAAGACGATACAAATATTTCTGCTTTTGAAAAAATTTATTATAAGATGAGAGGATTTGTGTATAAAAAATATATAAATTATATAAAAACATTGAATTTTAATTCTTCTGTATTTGATAGAATCTTATTGTATCCGGGTTTAGATGAAGAATATAAACAAAAGATAATAGAACTTAAAAGAGACTTTAAATATTTATCTAGATTAAAGCCCTGTGAAGCCATAAGTTTTATTGAAGAAGACTTGAAATATGAAAGATACCTTAGAGAAAACTCATTAAAACTTGGATATACCTATGACTCCCTAAAAACTATATTGTTCGATTTGAAATTAATTGCTAAAAATACTCCTTCTATAGAAGTTTTTTTAAGCAGACTAAAATATTTAGATTATCTATCTAAAAAATCTGTACAAGCCAAAAATGGTGTAGTATTGTCTACTATTCATGCTGCCAAAGGATTGGAATTTAAAAATGTTTATATGATAGATCTTGTGGATGGAGATTTTCCTACTTCCAATAGTATTGAAGCTTTCTATAAGGGAAATTATGATTTGCTGGAAGAAGAAAGAAGACTTTTCTATGTTGGAATGACTAGAGCCAAAGAAGTGCTAGATCTTGTCACTATCAAAAATAGAAATGATAAAAAAGTTGAAAGTTCTAAATTTTTAGTGGAAATTGAGGAAATGTTTAAAAAATAAAGTGAGACAATGTCTCACTTTATTTTATTTGGATAGAACAAATCCATATTTAAAAGGATCTTCTGGATCTATAACTAATTGATTGAAACCTGTTACATAGGCCCTACCAGTTACTTCAGGAATAACTCCATTGTATTCCCCCACATTTGTTTCTTTCAAAACTTTTCCTTCAAAAGTAGTTCCAATTATACTTTCATATACAAAAGGTTCATTTAATCCAATCTTATCTTTAGCATAGAGATAAGCTAGCTTTGCACTAGTTCCAGTACCACATGGAGAACGGTCAAATTGTCCCATACCAAATACCACAACATTTTTCAAGTCTGCACCTTCTTTTGAAGGTACATCATATATTTCAACTAAGTCCACAGTATTTATGTATGGCTTTTCTGGGTGGCAAATTTTTACTTCACTATTTAATATATCTCTTATAGCTAGTCCTATTTCTACAAGTTTATCTACATTGCTTAAATCAACATTCATTCCTAATTCTTTAGCATCTACCAATGCAAAGAAACTTCCTCCAAAAGAAATGTCTAATTTTATTCTTCCAACGCTAGGCACATCTATTTCTACATCTTCTTTATATAAAAATGATGGCACATTAGTTATAGAAACTTCTTTAGCGCACCCATTCTCAACTTTCACTCTAGCTTTTATAAGTCCAGCAGGAGCTTCTAATGCTATTTCAGTTATTGGCTCTACTACTTCAACCATTCCTGTATTTACAAGTACTGTAGAAACACCTATGGATCCATGACAACACATATTCAAATATCCTCCACCATCCATAAATATTACTCCTAAATCTGCATCATCTCTTGTAGGTTGAGTTATGATTGCACCAAACATATCTTTATGTCCCCTTGGCTCATGCATTAGCATTGTCCTTATATGATCTAAATGTTCTTCTAAATATTTCTTTTTTTCGGACATATCCTTTCCTGGAATGACAGGAATTCCACCTACTACAACCCTAGTAGGTTCTCCTACTGTATGTGTATCTACAACATTTATGCTCTTAATAATCTCCATAGTTTACACTCTCCATTCTTGTCTTTTCCTAATATTCATCCTATAAAAATACTTATCCTCAATTAAGTGAAGCAAAATCTATGCCAATATGAAATTCATCTGTATCCTCATCAAATAGCCATCCCTTTTACATCATAAAAACGAATTATGATTATATATAGTCACAATTCGTTTTATATCTTTTATTGCAGTTATTTTCAATACATATTCATGCCTAAATATAATCACAAGCCTATATTTAGACACATATTTATCTATGCCTCTTCTTTTGCCCTTTCCATATGTTTTTGGGTCCAAGCAATAATATCTTCATACACTTCTTCTTTGTTTATTTCATTCAACACTTCATGTCTTGCATTTTGATAAAACTTATATGATATATCCTTTATACCTGCTTTTTTATAAGCTTCTATTGCTTGAAAAACTCCTTTAGTATTTCCTCCTACTGGATCCTTTTCTCCTGAAATAAAGAAAATAGGCAAGTTCTTTGGTATCTTATCAAGATTTTCTTTTTTATACATTTCTTTTATTCCTGTCAACATATCATAGAAAAATCCTGCAGTAAATACTTCCCCACAATATTGGTCTCTTATATATTCATCCACTATTTGAGGGTCTCTTGTAAGCCAATCAAACTCTGTCCTATTGGGTTTAAATCCCTTGTTAAAGTTTCCAAAAGATAAATCATTTAATTTCTCACTTCTAGCTTTTCTTCCCTTTTCTTTTATTTCTTTCTTGGCAATCTTAAGCCCAATACTACCAGCAATCCCTGGATTTCCTCCAGTACCACTCAATATAGCTCCATCAATTTCTTCTCCAAAACGTTCAATATAACTCCTTGACAAAAAAGAACCCATACTATGGCCTAGCAAAAATACAGGTATATTTTCATATTCTTCTTTTATAATATTTGTAAGAGTATGCATATCATTAACAACCTTGTCCCAGCCATTTTCGTCAGCAAAATAACCAACCTTTTCTAAACTTCCTGCTGTTTTCCCATGACCTCTATGATCATTTCCATATACAACAAAACCTTTTTCAACTAACACTTTAGCAAAGTCATCATATCTTTGTATGTGTTCTGCCATACCATGAGATAATTGAACTGCTGCTACAATAGGGCCATCATCAGGTTCCCATTTTTTACAATAAACATCTAATTCCCCTTCAGATTTAAAAGTAAATTCTTTGGTCTTCATATTTATCTCCCCTTTTTTCTTGTTAGTTAATTCTAATTATAACATACTAGTCATCAATCCTGTATTTTTTTATTTTAGAATGAAGAGTGGTCCTTGGTATATTTAAAATTTTTGCAGCCTCCAGTTTGTTTCCAGATGTCATATCTAATGCCTTTTTTATAAGATTTACTTCCAAATTCTTTACAGATTCATTTAAATCAAAGGAATTTATATTGTAATTTAAAAAACTGTCAAGATTTTTGGTGAATATATATTTAGGCAAAAATTCACTTGTTATCACTTCTTCATTACACATAATAGCCATGTATTCTACAACATTCTTTAGTTCTCTTATATTTCCTTTCCAATCATACTCCATAAGAATTTGAACTACTTCATTATCAATAGAAGGTATCTTTCTATTGTTTTCTTTGCAAAATTCCTTCAAAAAATAATCCACAAGAAGTACTATATCTTCTTTCCTCTCTCTCAAAGGCGGAAGCTCTATTTCTACTACATTTATTCTATAATAAAGTTCCTCTCTAAATAATTCCTTATCTATAAGGTCTAATAAATTCTTATTGGTAGCTGATACAACTCTGACATTTAAAGGTATATATTTTTCTCCTCCTACCTTTTTTATCTTCTTATCTTGGAGAACTCTCAATAGTTTGGCCTGCATGGATAATGGTAAATCTCCAATTTCATCTAAGAAAAGTGTTCCTTCATTGGCCAATTCAAAAAAACCAGCTTTACCTTCTCTTCTAGCACCTGTAAAAGCTCCCCCCACATATCCGAAAAATTCACTTTCAAATAGTTCTGATGGTATAGCACTACAATTTACAGGTACAAAATTTCCCAAAACACCACTACTGTAATGAATAGCCCTAGCAAATTCCTCTTTCCCCGTTCCACTTTCGCCTGTTAAAAGTATAGAAACATTAGAATTTGCAATTTGTTTTGCTATATTAATTTTTCCTTGTATCTTCTTGCTATTTCCTATTATTCTCTCAAAAGGATCTTTGGAATATTTTTTTATCTGTTTTTCTAATATTTTCAGTTGTTCTTTAGCTTTTTTTAGTTCACTTTGCAATTCTTCAACTTCACTGATATCTTTTTCAGTACTAACCACTCCATAAAGTTTTCCATCTATGATAATAGGTGAAGCACTTATGATGACATGATATCCTTCTTTAGGTGAATAATATACATTTTTTACACTTTCTTTGGTATTT
This sequence comes from Sporanaerobacter acetigenes DSM 13106, assembly GCF_900130025.1. NCBI lineage: Bacteria > Bacillati > Bacillota > Tissierellia > Tissierellales > Sporanaerobacteraceae > Sporanaerobacter > Sporanaerobacter acetigenes. The sequence goes on from NZ_FQXR01000006.1 coordinate 83,066, forward strand.
GAAATTTTTAAATCTATTGCATCAGGAAAATATTCCTCCAGATATTTACCTTTTAATTCATCCTCTTTAAAACCATACAATTTTTCTGCATTTTTGTTCCAAATAACTATTCTCCCTTTGTTATCCACAACACATATTGCTTCATGAATACTGTTGAAAATATGCTTTATTGCCAATTCTGCTTCTTCCACACCCTTGTAAAAATAATCTCTAATATGCTCTTCTCTTATGATTCCAACAATATTTCCATTTTCAACTACAGGAAGTCTTCCAATTTTATTTTCTAACATTATAGCCCTGCAATTAGATAAGGATTCATTAGGATTAACCCACAGTACATTTCTTTTCATGAAATCATTTAATTTAATTTTGGAAATATCCGCTCTAACAAATTTATACACATCCGCCATAGTGATAACACTCTTTATTTTTTTATCATCATCACAAATAAGAACTTCTTTTTTTACATTATGAATTAAATAATCTATTATGGAATTCATTTCATCTTTTTCATTAGCTATAAAAATATCATAGCTCATTACATCTGCTACAGGAACACTATATGACTGAAGGAACATATAAACACCTCACTTTGCTCTCTATAAATATTAGTCTACTATATTTAATTTATTATAGCAATTTTTATATATTTTTTGAAAAAATAGAAATACTATATATTGAAAGCAACTTCTACAAGAAGGGAGGAAAAAATACTAGTATGGCAAAAGATAAAAACAACAAAGAATCAAACAAGAAGAACAAAAGCAATAAAGACAAAAACAAAGAAGAAGGTTAAATAAACCTCAGGCAATGCCTGAGGTTTATTTATATAAGCATGTTTTATAATATTATCAACTCTTTTGGTGAATGAGTAATGATTTCTACTCCATCTTTTTTTACAACTACACTATCTTCAATCCTCACTCCGCCCCAATCTGGAATATATATACCTGGTTCTACTGTAACAACGCTATTTTCCGCTAAAACTCTGTCACAGTTCACACCCATAAATGGTATCTCATGAAGTTCCAATCCCACTCCATGACCTAGTCCATGACCAAAATATTCATTATATTCGCCCATGATTTTTCGTACTTCTGTATCTGCTTCTTTTCCAGATATTCCACTTCTAAGCACATCTAATCCTCTTTGTTGTGCAGCCTTTACAATATTGTATATTTTTACTTGTTTTTCATTTGCCTCCCCAACTACAACAGTTCTAGTCATGTCGGAACGATATCCTTTATATAGTGCACCAAAATCTATAGTTATAAAATCTCCATTTTCTATTTTTTTATCTGAAGGTTGTCCATGAGGAAGAGAAGTCTTCTTTCCTGAAATAAATATGGTATCAAAGCTTACACCTTCTGCTCCAGCTTTTCTCATATAATACTCCAATTCCAGTGCAAGTTCCATTTCTGTCATTCCAACTTTTATGACTTTAAGTATTTTCTCAAAAGCCTCATCAGCAAAGTCACAAGCCTTCTTTATATATTCTATTTCTTCTTCATCCTTAACAACCCTTATTTCTTCCACTAAATAAGATGTTGGAACTAATTCCACATTTGATATGCTTTCTTTTAAACTTTCATACATATCAAAATTCATATATTCTCTTTCAAATCCTATCCTCTTAACTCCATCCTTTTTAGCCAAATCTTTAACTGTTTCAACAAGTGATTTGAAAGGGTTTCCCCATCTTATGACTTCAAATCCCTTACATTGGCTTTGAGCTTGTTCTGTATATCTTGAATCAGTTATAAAATAATTATTTTTACTTGTTATGAATACAAAGGAATCAGAACCTGTAAATCTACTTATATATCTCACATTTGGCTCTGTAAGTAAAAACAATCCATCAATATTGTTTTTATTCATTTGCTCATGTAATTTTTCTATTCTAGTCATAAAATCACCTTCCTCTACTATATTCTAACACTTTGACAGGAGAATTAAAGTGTTTTTTAAAGTCTTTCAGCTACAGATTTGATTTCCATAAACAACAATAGATAATCTTCTCCTCCTGCTTTAGAACAAGTACCAGACAATTTAAATCCACCAAATGGTTGAACCCCTACCAAAGCCCCAGTACACTTTCTATTTAAATATAAATTTCCTACATGAAATTCCCTTTTTGCTTTTTCAAGCTTCTGCCTGTTATTTGAATAAACAGCCCCAGTCAAACCATAATCAGTATCATTTGCAATATTTAATGCACAATCAAAATTATCTACTTTAATCACAGAAAGAACAGGCCCAAAAATTTCTTCTTGAGAAATTCTTGCATCTGGGGACACATCAACTATTATAGTAGGTTCTATAAAATATCCGCTTTCTCCACATTTGTTCCCTCCAAAACATATTTTGCCTTCATTTCTTCCTATTTCAATATATGTTAATATTTTTTCATAAGCATTTTCATCAATTACAGCACCAAAATTTGTATCAAATTTTCTAGTTGGACCAATTTTTAATTTTTTAGTTTTTTCTACTATCTTATCTATCATTTCATCATATATATCTTCGACAATAATTGCCCTGGAACATGCAGAACATTTTTGCCCTTGGAATCCAAAAGCAGATGCTACTATTCCTTCTGCCGCTGCATCTAAGTCAGCTTCATTATCAACTATTATTGTATCTTTTCCTCCCATTTCAGCTATTACACGTTTGATACATTTTTGACCATCTTTTATATCTGAAGCCATCTTAGAAATATTTAATCCTACATCTTTTGATCCAGTAAAATTGATAAATCTAGTCTTTGGATGAGAAACCAAATAATTTCCAACACTTTCTCCTGGACCAGGCAAATAATTTATTACACCATCAGGTAATTTAATTTCATCCCATATTTCCATAAATTTAGCTGCTACAACAGGAGTAGAACTAGAAGGCTTTATGACAACAGTATTTCCTGTAACTATTGAAGCCGCTGTCATTCCCGTTAAAATAGCTAGTGGAAAATTCCAAGGTGCTATTACAATCCCCACTCCCATTGGAATATAGTAGCATTCATTTATCTCACCAGGAAAACTTCCTACATCCATACCCTTTGCGAATTTAAGCATTTGTCTTCCATAATACTCTAAAAAATCAATTGCTTCAGCTACATCTGCATCAGCCTCAATCCATGTTTTACCTGCTTCTTCTACCAACAATGCAGAAAAATCAAATTTTTTCCTTCTCATAATAGCAGCAGCCTTAAATAAATAATTTGCTCTCTCTTTTGGACATACATTTTTCCACATTTCAAAAGCCTCTAGTGCTGAACACATGCTCTTATCTGCCAATTCTTCATTCCCTTTACTGACAATTCCTATGATTTCTTTAAAATTGCATGGATTGTATGATGTTATTTTTTCATCAGTATAAATTTTTTCCCCACCAATTATAAGTGGATATTCTTTACCTTTTTCAACATCCAGTTTTTTAAATGCTTCCTCCATCTTATCTATGTTTTCTTGTTTAGTAAAATCTATCAAAGGTTCATTTTTAAACTTTTCCAACATAATTATCACCTCATTAAATTTTTATTAAAAACTATCATGTTCAGTACGTTTGATTATTTCATTTTGCAAAGACTCATTTAAATCGCAGAAATAATCACTATAACCTGCTACCCTTACAATTAAATCTCTATATTTTTCTGGTTCTTTCTGAGCTTTTCTCAAAGTTTCAGCATCTACAACATTAAATTGTATATGATGACCTCCCATTTTAAAATAAGCTCTAACTAGATGCAATAAATTCTCAATACCCTTATCATCTTCTAACAATTTTGGTGTGAATTTTTGATTGAGCAAAGTACCTCCTGTTTTCGCATGATCCATTTTCCCTGCTGATTTTATAACAGATGTTGGACCATATTCATCTCTTCCCTGTACAGGTGAAATTCCTTCAGAAAGAGGCTCTTTAGCTTTTCTTCCATCTGCAGTTGCACCAATTACTGAACCAAAATAAACATGGCAAGTCGTAGGAAGCATATTTATTCTATAAAAACCTCCCTTCATGTTTTTTCTTCCATTAACTGAATTATAGAACATATCAAATACTGTCTTCATTATATTATCTGAATAATCATCATCATTCCCATATTTATGAGGAGCATTTACAAATTTAAGTCGTAAATCTTCATAACCATCAAAATTTGATTTTAAAACCTCTAGTAATTTTTCCATAGAAATATATTTTTTATCATATACATTATATTTTATTGAAGATAGACTATCAGTTATAGTGCCAATTCCTACACCTTGTATATAATTTGTATTGTATCTAGCGCCACCTTCGTTATAGTCCATCCCTTTTTTTATACAATCATCTATTATGGTAGATAAAAATGGAGAAGGCATGTATTTGGCATACAATTTTTCTATGATATTATTTCCCTTGATTTTTACATCAATAAAATAATTTAGTTGTTTTTCAAAAGCTTCCATCAATTCTTCAAAGCTTTCAAATTTTCTTGAATCTTTAGTTTCTATGCCTATTTTCTTTCCAGTATTAGGATCTATGCCATTGTTCAAGGTTATTTCTAAGACTTTATTTAAATTGAAATATCCTGTAAGTATATAAGCTTCCTTCCCAAAAGCTCCAGTTTCTACACAACCACTAGTGCCACCGCATCGAGCATCTTCTACAGTCTTTCCCTGTATGAGCATTTCTTCAACAACTGCATCTGCGTTAAATATAGAAGGCTGACCCCATCCCTTTTTTACTATATTGAGAGCTCTTCTTAAAAATTTATCTGGATTTCTTTGACTCAATTGAATATTGGAACTTGGCTGCAACAATCTCATTTCATCTATAACATCCAAGACCATATAAGTTACATCATTTACTCCATCTGAGCCATCAGCTTTTAGTCCTCCACTATTTATGTTTGCAAAGTCTGTATATGTTCCACTTTCCTCTAAAGTAACTCCTACCTTTGGAGGCGCTGGATGATTGTTGAATTTCACCCAAAAACATTGAAGTAATTCTTCAGCTTCTTCTTTTGTTATTCTTCCTTCTTCAATGTCTTTCTTATAAAATGGGTACAAATGCTGATCTAATCTTCCCGGATTAAAAGCATCCCAAGTATTAAGTTCTGTAATAACTCCAATATGGACAAACCAATACATTTGAAGAGCCTCCCAAAATGTTCTTGGTTTATATGCTGGTACATGAAGACATGTTTCCGATATCTTTAAAAGTTCTTGTTGTCTCTTGACATCCACTTCATTTTCTGCCATTTTTTTTGCTTCTTCAGCATATCTATTTGCATATTCTATTATCGCATCGCAACAGATTGCCATAGCTTTTAACTCTTCTTGTTTTTCATAAGCTTTTTCATCATTGTAATAATCTATTGCTGACAAACTATTTGATATTTCTTCTTTGATCTCTAAAAAGCCTTTTTCATATATTTTCCCATCAGCTGTAGTATGTCCTGGAGCTCTCTGTTCCATAAATTCAGTAAAAACACCCGCTTCATAGCAATCTTTCCACTCTTGTGACATTTGTTCAAAAATTCTGTCTCTTATGCTTATACCTTTCCAGTAGGGAATAATTTGTTCTCTTTGAGTTTTCATTACCTCTTCAGATACATCAAAAGAAATTTTTTCTCTATCATTTATCATTTTGAGATCTTCTAAAGTATGGCAACACAATTCTGGATAAGTTGGTGTTCCTTTAGGTTTTTCTCCTCTTTCTCCTACAATTAATTCTTTTTCATTTATACAAATAGCCCTTTCTTCCATCAATGCCTTAAAAGTTAAAGCTCTCAACACAGGTGTGGATATCTTCCCAAAATATTCCTTATAAGTATCTGTAACTATTTTAGCTCTCTCAATAGAAATAAAAGGCCTTGCATTGAGACTATTCTCTCTTAAAATTTTTACCCTTTCATTCATGCTTATTACCCTCCTATAATTATACTTATACCTTTTTTATTAAACTCTTTCTCTATTAATTCCTTCTTTTCATCAGATAAAAGCAAATCCTTAGGAATTCTGTATTCTTTCCCAAATCTACTGTATTTTTCTCTTCCATAGTCATGATAAGGTAGTATATTAACTTTTTTAACGCCTAACTTTCCTAAAAATTGAGAAAATTCTTTTATATCTTCTAAGTCATCATTTATTCCTGGAATAAAAGGAATCCTTGGAATAACGTTTGCCCCGCTATTTAAAAGTTTCTCTATATTGTCTAATATCACTTTATTTGATACTCCTGTATATTTCTTATGCTTTACATCATTTATTAATTTGATATCATATAAAAACAAATCCACTTCATCTATTAATTTTTCAATTTTTTCCCATTCCGCATACCCAGATGTATCTACAGCTACATGAATCCCTGACTTTTTAAGACCTTTAACTATACTAAATAAAAAATCAAACTGCATCAAAGGCTCTCCCCCTGATATCGTCGCTCCTCCATTGGATTCATCATAAAATATTGCATCTTTTTCCACTTCATTAATAACCCACTCATCAGTGACTAATTTTCCTACAAATTCAAGTGCCTTCCCAGGGCATACCTCTACGCACTTCCCACACAAATTGCACTTTTGTCTTTCAATAAAAACTTTATTTTCTTTAATTGTTGCAGCATTTATTTCACATATATTCTTGCAACCGCCACATCCAATACACCTATTCTTAAATATAGCCAATTCCCTATCTAAAATTTGTCCTTCTGGATTGTGGCACCACCAACAACGTAATGGACATCCTTTTAAAAAAATAGTTGTTCTAATCCCTGGTCCATCATGAATAGAAAATCTTTGTATATTGAAAATATAGCCTTGCCCCAAAGGATCACCTCTTTTTAATTTTATGTAATATCTATATATACATTATATATTATACTAAAAAAATATTCAATATTTTTCATGTATATGAATAATTTATTTTGTTTATATATTAAAATAAATTATAAAAAATGCTCCCATTGGAAGCATTTTTTATAATAAAAATAGGGGGAGAAACAGTATCACAGCATGACACTATTCCAAGTTAGTATTTGCAATATATTTAAATATAACTAAATTCCATTTTCTTATAATAGATGGCAAGCAACAAAATGTCCTTTCTTTATCTCAACAAGTTCTGGCATTTTTTCTTTACAAATTTCTCTTGCCATCTTACATCTAGGTGCAAACTTGCATCCTGGTGGTGGATTGATAGGGCTTGGTATTTCTCCTTCTATTGGTATTCTCGTTTTCTTTCTTTCTTGTTCTGGATCAGGTATTGGTATTGAAGATAACAATGCCGTAGTATATGGATGTAATGGATTTTTATAAAGTTCTTCACTTTCTGCAAGCTCAACCAAATGACCTAAATACATTACTCCTACCCTGTCAGAAATATACTTAACCATAGACAAATCATGTGCTATAAATAGATAAGTTAACTTTTTTTCCTTTTGCAATTCAACTAGAAGATTTACTACTTGTGCTTGGATAGAAACATCTAGAGCAGAAATAGGTTCATCACAAACTATAAATTCAGGTTCAATAGCCAATGCTCTAGCAATTCCTATTCTCTGTCTTTGTCCTCCTGAAAATTCATGAGGAAATCTAGATGCATGTTCTTTATTTAATCCAACGGTTTCAAGTAGTTCGAAAATTTTTTCTTTTCTGTCTTTTCCTCTATAAAGATCGTGTATATCTATTCCTTCCCCAATAATATCTTCAACTGTCATTCTAGGATTTAAAGAAGAATATGGGTCTTGAAATATAATTTGAGCCCTTTTTCTAAATTCCTTCTTTTCCTTTGATTTTAATGTATGAACATTTATTCCATCAAATATAACTTCTCCTCCTGTGGCACCATATAGTCCCAACACAGTTTTCCCACAAGTTGTTTTTCCACAACCAGATTCTCCAACAAGGCCTAGGGTTTCACCTCTCTTGATATTAAAACTTATATCATCAACGGCTTTTACAGTTGCTTTACGGCCAGCTTTAAAATATTTTTTTAAGTTTTTAACCTCAATTAATACTTCACTATTATCCATTTAGTTCACCCCTTTGTAGCAATAGCTCTGGAACACCTCTAGTATCAGCCTTTTCATTATGTAACCAGCAGCAAGATTCATGTTCATCTCCAAAATTTGCGGTTTTAGGATAAATAGTCCTGCAAACTTTCATTCCAAACTCACATCTCGCAGCAAAAGGACAACCAATTGGAGGGTCTGTCAAATCTGGAGGAGTACCTGCTAATGAATATAATTTTTCCCTTTCACTTATATGAAGTTTAGGAACTGATTTCAATAACGCAAAAGTATATGGATGTTTTGGATTATAAAATATTTCATCTGTAGTTCCTTTTTCAACTATTTTCCCAGCATACATTACATGTATTCTATCTGCTACACTAGCTACAACACCTAAATCGTGAGTTATTAAAATGACTCCTGTATCCAACTCTTTCTTTAAATCATTTATCAAATCCATGATTTGTGCTTGAATTGTTACATCTAATGCTGTTGTTGGTTCATCAGCAATCAAAATTTTAGGATTACAAGCAAGTGCGATTGCAATCATTACTCTCTGGCGCATACCACCAGAAAATTCGTGAGGATATTGATCTAATCTTTCCTTTGCATTTGGTATTCTAACAAGTTCAAGCATTTTCAATGCACGAATTCTAGCTTCACTTGATGATACATTTTCATGAATAATTATACTTTCAGCAATTTGATTTCCAATTTTCATAGTTGGATTTAAAGAAGTCATAGGATCCTGAAATATCATAGAAATTTGTCTTCCTCTAACTTTACTCATTTCCGATTCACTAAGCTTAAGAAGGTTTTTGCCATCAAAATTAATTTCAGATTTATCTTTTTCAATTATTGTTTGAGAACCTGGCAACAATCCCATAATAGCTTTAGAAGTAACAGTCTTCCCACAACCTGACTCTCCTACAATAGCAAGAGTTTCACCTTTATCCAAATGAAAATCAACTCCCCTGACTGCTTGTACAATTCCAGCATAAGTTTTAAATGAGACTTTTAAGTTTTTAATTTCTAAAATTCTTTCACTATTCATATAAATCACCTACTCCCTCAATTTTGGATCTAATGCATCCGAAAGACCATCACCTATCAAATGAAATGACAGTGTAGTAATAACAATCATCAAACATGGAAAAAACAATTGATGAGGATAAAACATCAAACTTTGCTGCCCTGCTGATGCCAAAGCACCCCAGCTAACTTCAGGAGGTCTTACTCCTAAACCTATATAACTAAGAAATGCCTCTCCAAAAATAAAACCAGGAACAGACATTGTAATATCCACCATTATAATTCCTAAAACATTTGGCAAAAGATGTTTAATAATAATTCTATTCATATTTGCCCCAAGTGCAACAGCTGCTTGAACATAATCTTGTTCTTTTATTTGTAATACTTGTCCCCTAACCATACGAGTTGTTCCTATCCAAGAAGTAATACTCATTGCAAATATTAAAGAAAATAAACTTCTTCCCATTACCAAAGTCAATATTATGACAATAATTAAATAAGGTAGATTTCCAATAAATTCACATATCCTCATAATGAGATTATCTACCCATCCACCTTTCAATCCTGCAATTATGCCTAAAAGTGAGCCTATAACAAACATAACTAAAGTACAAAGAAGTCCAATTAATATAGAAACTCTTCCACCCACACAAACTCTTGAAAACAAATCTCTGCCCATATCATCAGTACCAAACCAATATTCAGAATTTGGTTTTAGGTTTTTTTGAGAAGCATCAATATATTGATAATCCTTCCCAGAAATTTTAGGCCCCAAATATAAAGTCGCAATTACCACTATTAGCATTATTAACCCTAATATAGCCAACTTATTTTCTCTAAATCTTCTCCATACATCTGCCCAATATGTAATTGAAGGCTTCTGTATTTTTTCAGAAGATAATCCTTTTGTTCCTATTCTTTCAAACATATCATCCGTCAAAACTGCATCATCTGCAGATATACCTACCTCATTGTTTACAGTATCCACATTGTTACCCCCTTACTTTTTCAGGATAATCTTAAAGACTTGCATCTTTTTATACTATATTTTATTTATCTAAATCTTCTAATCTTCGGAACTTGTAATTCTAATCCTTGGATCAACAATTCCATACATGATATCTACAAAAATTAATGATAATACATACAATGCTGCAAAAAATATAGTAAATCCTAATATCATGGTATAGTCATTGTTAGTTACAGATTTTACATAGTAAGACCCAAGACCTGGTATAGAAAATATTCTTTCAATAACAAAGGACCCAGCAAATATACCTGCAATTGCAGGACCTGTCATAGTAACAATAGGAATCATAGAATTTCTCATAACGTGTTTTCTAACAACTCTTCCCTTTTTACAGCCCTTTGATTTTGCAGTAAGAATATAGTCCTCATTTATAACAGAAAGAGTACTGCTTCTCATAAACTTTGTATAACTTGCAACGCCACCAATGGTATATGCCAACACTGGCAGAATATAATGTTTCATTTCTCCCCAACCAAATACAGGAGCTAATTTCCATTTGAAACCTATGAAATATTGGAGCAGTGCAGCAAATACAAAACTTGGAACACATATAGCCAGTACTACGAGAACCCTTATTATGTAATCGGGTGTTTTCCCTCTATGCAGTGCTGATATTAATCCCAATAAAACTCCTATTACAATCTGAAGTGCCAAAGCAATAATCCCTATTTTAGCTGAAATTGGTGCATTCGTTTTTATGATATCGTTTACAGATTTCCCGGTATAAACTATAGATTCTCCAAAATCACCCTTTGTTATAAGATTTTTCATATATATTCCATATCTCACAGCAACAGGCTTATCAAGACCGTATTTTGTACGAATTACAGCTTGGGCCTTTTCAGGCATCTGACCAACTTTTGCTGCAATAGGATCTCCCGGAGCACCTGCTATTAAAAAAAAGGTTGCTGTTGTAATCAAAAATAAAGTAAGCAAACCATAGAGTATTCTCTTAAGAATAAATTTAAACATAATTTCACTCCTCTTTTCATGCTTATCCTACATTTTAATTTCTATATATTAGCATCAAAGATTTATTAAAAATTTTGATAAACAAGACATGTTTTAAAAAACTATGTCTTGTTTATCTTTAATTTCAATTCTTAAAAAATATTCATCTACTTTTATTCAATATATATTTTTGTATAATCCACTCCAGCATTTGGACTCAAATAATAGCCCTTTAAATAATTAGCTTTATAATATGTTGCTTTTCCACAATAAACAGGTGCAATAACCCCCGTGCCAACCAATATTTTTTCTGCTTCATGGAATAATTCTGCTCTTTCCTTATCATCAGTACTTAAAGACGCTTTTTCAATCAATTCATGATACTTATCTGCATCAGAACCTGTCCAACCTGACTTTTTACTATCAAAATATCCTTCAACAGGATCATAAATGCTTAACAATGTACTAGGGTCATTGTAATCAGGACTCCAACCAGCAGTACATATATCATAATCTCCTTCATCAACCTTATCCCACATAATATTCCATTCCATCATATCAATAGTAATTGTAACACCTAGCTTTTCTTGCCATTCTTGCAACAACCATTCTGCTGATTTTTTGGAATATTCAGATGTGCCTCTTGTTGCATATCTAATTTCCATTTTTGATGGATCTGGATCAAGCCCTTCTTCTTTAAGTCCTTCAACTAAAAGTGCTTTTGGATCTGGATATTCTTCTTGCAAATCTTTTAATACATTACTATCTTCATTAATCAAATCTTTATATAGTTTTTCACCGCAATTTATAACATCTGGTACTAAAGAATAAAGTGGTGTAGAAGCTCCATGATTTAGATCTTCATTGTATTTTTCTCTATCTATTGCCAAAGAAAATGCTAATCTTATCTTTGGATTCTTGAAATATTTGTTTGAACAATTAAAACCATAAAATTCAGGATTATTTTCAACTAATTCAAATTTTGTATACTTATCTTGTTCTGCTTCAATTGTTCCTTGCCAGTCAGGATCATTAGTTCCTACAAAATCAGTATCTCCAGATAGCAATGCTTGAACTGCTGCAGCTGGTTCTTCCACAATATATCTATTAACCTTTTCAAGTTTTACGTTTTCAGCATCCCAATACTTTTCATTTTTAACAAAATTCATTTTAACATTTGGTTCCCAATTTTCAAGTTCAAATATTCCATTAGTCACAATTTTATCTACTGAAGAACCATATTCTTCTCCCCATTCTTCATATTTGTCCTCCCTTACAGGTTTTGCACGATCAAGCAATTGAACAAAATATGAACAAGGTTTTGTCAATGTGAATTCAACGGTTTTTTCATCTATTGCTTTTACTCCAATATCTTCTGGTTTCTTATCATATTTAGAATTTTCGCCATCATTGTAATGTGCTTCTGCAAAATTAAGAATAATATTATCAAATAACCATGCATTTGTAGAACCTACTTCTGGTGTAGCCATCTTCCTAAATGTATAAACAAAATCATCTGCTTTTACTGGAACACCGTCATTCCAGACAGCGTTTTCTCTGATTTTAAAAGTATATACAGTACCATCTTCATTTGCTGACCAATCCTCTGCAATTCCTGGTTTAATTACTGCAACACCATTTTCATCAGATACATAATAAATTAAACTCTCAAGGATCATCCTCTGTACTGAATAATCTGGCTCAGTTGTATTAAGCAATGGATTTAAACCTGTAGGTTCATCCAAAGTACTAAAGCTATATACTTGTTCTTTTGCTTCTTTAACTTTTCCAGATTCTCCTTCTGATTTTCCTCCAGTAGTAGCCTCATTGCCACATCCTGCTAATGTTCCTAAACATAACAACACAGCTATTGCCAAGGCAATAATTTTTTTTGATTTTCCCATAATTACCCTCCTAATCTTATGGTATCAAATATACTTATATATTCGTATACCTAAATATTAATGTTTTTACATACTCTTAACTTTCTTTCCTCCTTTCTTTTTATCTTCCCCTATAAAGTCCTTATGTTTTTTTAAATATTTATAAAATTTTAAATAATTAATTATAACTTTGGTATAATACATGGTTAAATTTTTTTCAATACTTAATATGATATTTTTTCATATTTATGAATATTTCATCGACTTTTTTTGATTCATATTTAATTTTGATTTTATTTTTTTATATACAAAATACATAAGTTTTTTGTTTTTAAAATTTACTTTCGACAAAATTCAGCTATGTAAAAATTATCGCCAAGACTTTTCCTTGAATGAAACTTATTTTAGTGCTAATATTAATACATATAGATGTTTTTATAAATCCTAATACTTATGAGGAGGAGCAATTAATGAATCAAGAAATTGGAGAAAAGCTTAAAGGCCTTAGAACATCGAAAAAAATGACATTAAAAGAACTTAGTGAAAAAACCAATTTATCAATTGGTTATTTGTCACAATTGGAAAGAGGACTTACTTCCGTTGCAATATCTTCATTAGAAAATATTGCATTTGCTTTGGAAGTTGACTTAAGTTATTTTTTTGAGCCACCAACTACCAACGAAAATAGAATAACTCGAAGCTTTGAACAAAAATTGTCAATAGTTGAAAACTCTCGATTTATATATCATAATTTGGGAAACGATGGAGAAACCAAGAATATGTCTCCATTTATGATTACTATACTACCTAATTATACCAATGAAGAAGTAATTCCATATTCTCACGAGGGGGAAGAATTTACCTATGTTTTAGAAGGAGTTTTAACTGTTTTTTTGGAAAACCAAAGATTTGAACTATATCCAGGAGATAGCATGCACATAAATTCCACATTAAATCATAATTGGGATAACTATACAAGCAAGTTGGTTAAAATAATATGCACTTATTCTCCAAAAATGTTTGATATCAAAGAGCATATTAAATAATAATAAAATAAAAGGAACAACTATATAGTTGTTCCTTTTATTTTAATTCCTCAATATTTTCATCTTCTCTAGTAAAATATTCATTTTCTCTAATTTCATAATGTCCTGAACTATAAGGTTTTCCATCAGTGGAAATATAAACTTTATCCACTCCATAGTAATTGGTAAATGTATATATCATACTGTTTAAGATCTGTGTTTCTAATGAACTACCAGCATTCATTTCTTCAATTAATTCTTTAGAAAAATCCACTTTTACTATTTTATCCTCTTTATCTACTACAATGGAATTAATTTTAGTATTTTCCGATATAAGAGATATTTCTTTAGATGATGGGGGATTTTTAAATCCACTTTCAAATATACTTTCTATACTATCATTAGTTCTAAATTGAAAATCAGTATTTTTATAAACAAGCTTTGTACCTTCCTCTTCTGGATAATAAAATCTAATACTATGAACTAATGGTTTGTTTTCTTCAAAACTCTCTAAAAGAGTTTTTACTTCAAAATCAGCTGAACTATAAATACTTGCCACATGACCTATACCCTTTACATAATAATCAATTTGCTTTTCCTTATCCCCTAATTCCGTTGTTACTTCTAGGGCTTTAAATTTTTTATATGGAGTATTTATCTCCACTCCAGAGCCTGTAATAGTGCGATTTTCCCCATTCGGAAGTTTCCAAGACATTCCCACTTTTAATGGTTCTTTTAAAAGAATTTCAACATTCTCATCTTCTTTTATATCTTCTTTAAGTAGATTCTTAATATGATAAAATTCTCCTTCGCTATAAACTTTCCTAAGTTCCCCATCTTTATATTCCAATATTTGTACTACCTCTGTTCCTGCATTTATCATTCTTATTTGTGCCTTGTTATCTTCAATATAATCAAAATAAACTCTTTGTTCTGCATATTCATTTCCTTCTCCATAATACACCATCAATGTATTTTGTAAAAAAGGAAAATAATCTGATACCTTGCTCATTTCTTCTATTTTTTCTGTTTCTGTCTTATCCTCTTTTTCCTCCAAAACTTCTCCTTTCAATTCTTCTTTTGAATTCATATTACTACAAGCTGTAACAACACTAAGTATGGATAATATTGTAAAAAATACGTAAATTTTCTTTTTCATTTTATCACTCCTAACAAAGTCTAGTTGTGCAACTATATATTGCCAATCATCTACAAATATTATTCTTTTATATATTACTATAAATAAAAAAACCTTGCAAGTTGCAAGGTTTTATCTTGGTGCACCTTCAGGGACTCGAACCCTGGGCCCACTGATTAAGAGTCAGTTGCTCTACCATCTGAGCTAAAGGTGCATATCCAAAGGACATTATTTATTATACTATGTTATTTTGAGTTTGTCTAGTCCAAATTTAATTTTTTTATAATATCTTCACAATTTTAAGAGCCAAGTCAGAATTAAAATTCCTGACTTGGCTTTTCATTTAAGAAAAATACTGATAGCGTTCCTGGACCTGAGTGTGCTCCTATTGCACATCCTATAATATTTATTACAAAATCTGTACACCCATATTTTTCTTCAATCATTTCCTTTAATTTAAGTGCTCCTTCTAAATCATCCCCATGATTTATACCAATAGTTTGATTTTTTAAATCTGCATTGCCTCCACGTTCTTCCATGATTTCTAGCATTCTATTTAAAACTTTATTTCTTCCTCTTACCTTTTCAGCTGGCCTTAATGTACCATCTTCCGGTATATCTAGTATAGGCTTTATATTTAGTAACCCTCCTACAAATGCTTGAGCTCTAGATACCCTTCCTCCTCTAAATAAGTACTCTAAATTATCTACAGTAAATATATGTTCAATATGTGCTACATAAAAATCCAACATCTTCAATATTTCCTCTTTTGATTTGCCTTCCTTTGCCATTTTAGCAGCTTTATACACTAAAAGTCCAAAGCCTACAGAAGCTGATCTAGAATCAACTATATCAAGATCTAGATTAGAATATCTTTCCTTAATAGAATCCCTGACTATTAAGGAAGTATTATAAGTTCCTGATAATCCTGATGAAAAACATATATATATAGTACTTTCACCACTTTTAGCTATTTCTTCAAATTTTTCTTCAAACATATATGGTGGAATTTGCGATGTTTTATAAACTACTCCATTTCTCATGTCATCGTACATCTTCTTTGGATCGATTGTGACTTTGTCTAAATATTCTTCATCATCCTTACTTACAAGTATAGGTAATATGTCAATATTATACTCTTCTAATATTTCATCAGGCAAATCACAAGCACTATCAGATAAAATTTTTACTGCCATAAAAATCCCCCCTATTTCTTTTATTCATTATAATATATAACTATCATTCTGTAAATCCTGTATTAGAAAAGAAAAATCAGTAATATAAATACAAATGTAAGAATAAATTATATTAGAACATTTTGAGGGGTGAATCTATGAAATTTTTCTTTATTAGAAAAAAAATGCTATATACTATATTGACAATTGTCATAATTCTTATTGTGGTTCTTATTTTATTTTCTATTCTTTAGTTATTAATATATAACAATATGGGTATTTATATGAAAAAGACTTAGAAAGGAAGACTTATATGGATAAAATTTTAAATTCAAACAATGTAATGCTCGTAGGTATGTTGTCAAGCCTATTTGCAGGGCTTTTAACTGCTGTAGGTGCCTTGCCCATATTTTTGACTAAGAATATTTCTGATAAAATGTTGGACACCTTATTGGGGTTTGCTGCTGGTGTAATGTTGGCCGCCACGTCTTTTTCACTTGTCATACCAAGTATTGAATATGGTGGTGGAGGTCCTAAAAGCGCATTAATAACTGCAATAGGTATATTAGCAGGTGGAATTTTTTTAGATTTAACTGATAAATACTCGCCACATGTTCATTTGTTGGATGAACGTACTGAAGGAAAAAGTTCTTCCTTGGCTAGAATCTGGTTATTCATCATAGCCATAACTATTCACAACTTTCCAGAAGGATTAGCTGTAGGAGTAGGCTTTGGAGATAACAATATTGCAAATGGATTGACTCTAGCGATAGGTATAGGAATTCAAAATATGCCAGAAGGTTTGGCTGTAGCATTGGCATTAGTAAGAGAAAAATATCCACCTTCAAAAGCTTTCTTTATTGCACTTCTAACTGGACTAGTAGAACCTATAGGTGGACTTTTAGGCTTGTGGCTTGTAAAAGTATTCAAACCTATATTGCCCTTCATTTTAGCTTTTGCTGCTGGAGCAATGCTATTTGTTATAAGTGATGAGATCATACCAGAAACTCATAGAGGTGGACATGAAAGATCTGCTACTTACGGTATAATGATAGGATTTGTCGTGATGATGTTTTTAGACATAACATTAGGATAAAACATAGGCTGCTAATCAGCAGCCTTATCTTCTTTAAATTCTTTTTCCAAAAGGTAATATTTGTATATTAGCTCATCTAAATCCATACTAATTTTTAGTAATTTTTGTCTATTTACATTTCCTTCAACTAACTTATTTAATTCTTCTCTTTTCATTGTAATTTCATCCTTTAGCACTTCTAAAGAAGTTTTCCCAGTCATATCTCTCTAATCCCTCTTTCTTTAGTTCTTATTGTATTTAATACCACAAAACTTGATAAGATAACCATGGTTATCAAAAATATCTTATTTTGCAGCTAATTGTTTTCAACATACCTTATAATTATAGCAATTTTTAAACAAAAAAACATAAAAACTTTTCTCTTTTATTTTGCATGATTTTATCTTTTATTATGATTTTTGACTTATTTAACACAATAGTTTATATTTTTTTAGAAAAATAGTATAATTATATATATAATATCTTTTAGGAGGCTAGAAATATGTCTAATGTTGTTGAACGTTTTTTAAGATATGTAAAGTATGAAACTACATCATGTGAAGATTCAAATACTGTTCCTAGTACTGAAAATCAGATTATATTTGCAAGAGAACTGGGAAAAGAACTTAAAGAATTGGGTCTTTCAGATGTATCTGTAGATGAAAATGGATATGTTATGGCAACTTTAACTTCTAATGTTGATAAACAAGTTCCAACTATAGGCTTTATTTCCCATATGGATACAAGTCCAGATATGTCAGGTGAAGATGTAAGCCCTAAAATAATAAAAAACTATGATGGAGAAGATATTGTACTCAATGAATCTAAAAATATTGTACTATCACCAGATGATTTTCCTGAACTTAAACTTTATATTGGAAAAGAGCTTATAACAACTGATGGAACTACGCTTCTAGGGGCTGATGATAAGGCTGGAATAGCTGAAATAGTTACAGCAATGGAATACTTGATTCAAAATCCACAAATACCTCATGGGACTATAAAAATAGGTTTTACCCCTGATGAAGAAATAGGTAGTGGTGCTGATCACTTTGATATAGCTAAATTTGATGCTCAATATGCATATACTGTTGATGGTGGCCCATTGGGAGAACTTGAATACGAAAACTTCAATGCAGCAGGAGTTAAAATTCATATACAAGGTAGAAATGTTCATCCAGGCTCTGCAAAAAACAAGATGATAAATTCTATGATTGTAGCTATGGAATTAAATAATATGCTACCCGTAAATGAAAGACCTGAATATACTGAAGAATATGAAGGATTTTTCCATCTTGTAGGCATGAGAGGAACAGTAGAATATACTACAATTGAATATATAATTAGAGACCACAATAAAGATAAATTTGAGCAAAAAAAGAATCTTATAAATCAAATAGTTAAGTTTTTAAATGTGAAATATGGAAATATTATATCAATTGAAATAAAAGACCAATATTACAACATGAAAGAAAAAATCGAGCCAGTAATACATATTGTAAATATGGCTAAAAGAGCTATGGAGGAAGTAGGAGTAGAACCATTGATTAGCCCTATAAGAGGAGGTACTGATGGAGCTAGACTTTCATATATGGGACTTCCTTGCCCAAATCTATTTACTGGTGGGCACAATTTTCATGGAAAATTTGAATATATTCCTACTTTTGCTATGGAAAAGGCAGTTGAAGTCATACTTAAAATAGTAGAATTGAACAATGATATAACTATATCTTAAATTATTTATAAATAATTTTTTAAAAAAGTGCATCTTAAAAACAGATGCACTTTTTTTCATTATGCTGCCACTTTTTTTCTTTTTCTCACTATATAATCAACAAGGGTCACTATACCTGTAAATATTATTCTAAAATAGTAGCTAATAGCTCTCCAAAGAAGTAAGGCATATACTATTAATCCCGGTGAAAATAAAGGCTTAAATAGCAAATAATACCCACCTTCTGAAGCTCCCGCTGTTCCTGGTGTGGGAATATAAGAAGCTGCCATATAAACTAGTGATTGTATAGCTATAATATCTATAAATGTTGCTTCACTAAGCCCTAATGCTAAATATACAAAATAAGTTATACTAAAATAAAAAGTTAATTCTATTATATTGAGAATCAATAAAAGTACCGCATTCTTTCTATTTTCTTTTATTTTTTGTACACTCTGCATATATTCTTCCATTGCTGTATCTAATCTATTTACATATTTATCAATATCCTTCATGATTTTCATCTTATTTAAAAATTTATAAACATATAATACTATAGGCTTTATCCATTCTGGTCTATAAAATAATAGAATTATTCCAACTAAAACTAATAAATTTAACACAAACCCTACTATAACAAATGGAAGTGCTGCTTTAGCTTTGCTAAATATAAAACTCAATTTCAGCATGAACATTACAAGAGAATAAAAAGTAACCGCCATTTGATATATTATGAATTTATTGAAAAGTATCAGTGAACCTTTGGGAACTGATATGTCTTCTTTACTCATTAAATATACTTGGACTGGTTGACCTCCTGTTGAAAAAGGAGTAATTGCACTATAATATTGTCCTATAATGGCAATTTTCAAGGATTTAAGATATCTGACCTTTCCATGAACTGTTTTTGTGATTATATTCAATATTAGTCCATCGAAAATCCAATCTCCTAACATCATACTTAAAGCTAAAACCAAGTAAATCATATTTGTATTGCTTATAAGTCCAGGCAAGTCTTTTAAGTTTTCACTAGTTAGAATTATGACAAGAGTCACACCAGTAATAAGAATTCCAAGCAAATAATTTATTTTTTTCTTATCCATAAATTTCTCCAACCTTCTTCTAATATAAGATTTAAATTTTATTAATTGTTATATCCATATTTTCTTATTTAAGTCCAAATATTTTTTCATATCTTTTAAATATGCATCTCCTACGGATTTTACTATTATATTATTTACAGAATCGTATTTTCTTTTATCTATGCTACTAATGGGAAGTACATTAACTGACGTTCCCGTCATAAAAGATGCATTTATTTTAGATAAATCTTCTATATGAATATTTTCCTCCACTACTTTTAAACCCAATTTATTGCAAACTTCCATTATATGATTTCTTGTAACTCCTAAAAGCACATCTCCCTTTGGAGCAGTATAGAGTATTTCATCTTTTACAAAAAACATATTGGACCTACTTCCTTCAGTTATATATCCTTGATTATTTACAAGAAGTGCTTCAAAAGCATTATTTTCTTCTATTTTTCTATTCACATCCTCCTTAAAAGAAACATTGAGTATCTTAGCATTTGGATTTTCTCTTTCAAAATGATATAAAATAGTATGAATACCTTCCATATAAACTCTTGATTCTGGATAATAGCTTTTTATAAAATAAGCTAAAAAAACTTGTCCTTTCCCTTGAATTTCAGTACACAGTAATTTTATATTCAAATTCTCAACATTGTTCTCTTTTATTAATTTTTTTATATCTTCTTCTATTTCTTTATCAGTTCTATATATCTGATAGTCAACAATATCTGATGATTTTCTCATTCTTTCTAAATGCTCTTCTAAAAAAAGCGGTACTCCTTTTATAACTCTTATAACTTCATAAATAGGAGGTTTGTTTATATTCTTAAATACATTTATTCCTCTATTTTCAATAATTTCTCCATTCATAACAAAATAGTCTCTAATAGCTTCATTTTTCATTTGTATCTACCCCCTTATTTTCTAAAATAAAGTATACCACAACATCTTAAATTTGACACTATTTTTCTAATGCTTCAAGATTTTTAAGCACTATATCCCTCTTTATCTTCAATAAATTGCTATTATTTAATTTTAGCACTTCTTTCATATCTTGAATGGAAAAACTAATTTTATCTACATTTTTGCTTTTCTCCTTGTCTTTAGCCAATTTAATTCTCATATTATTTATATAGTTTTCCCCTTCTGTCAAAACTTCTTTGGAAGCGTCTATTTCTCCTTTTTCTGCTAACAAATAAGATTTATAAGTACAATATTTTATTTTGCTTATATCTCCTTTTATCTCATCTTTGTATAAATCAAAAAAAGATGCCAAATTTTTATATACTTCACTGCCACTATTTAATATATTAAAACTATCTCTGTTTTCAATAGCCAGTGTCAGAGAATTTATACTTTCCTCAAATTTAAGAGTACTGTCCGCAGTTATCCCTTTTTTAGCTCCTTCAATTTCATATGCATTCCAATATTTATGAATGTCATTTATGCTTTTATTCATACTATCCCAAAGTTTCTGTATTTCTTCAGCCTTATTTTTTGCATCTTTTTCTTTATCTTTTTGATTTTCAATCCCTTTAACTTCGTTACTCGGTTCAGGTTTAATTGCTACTTTTTTTACCTCTTCTACATCTTTAAGAATAGAATTTACATTTTCTAAAATAGCATTTAAACTTTGGGGAGCCTTATCTTTTTTTTCATACGCATTTGGCTTCTTAGAAGGATTTGTTTTACAAGAAGAAACTAAAAATAAAACAATAAATATATTTAATAATACCATGATTTTTTTTCTCAATCATTACCACCTCGATTTTAGTATAACCAGAGGTGATTTTTTTTATGTTAAAGAATTGGAGACAAAAGTCTTGAAACTGATTCTTTAAATTTTACAATAAAAGATCTCTTTCTGTATTTTTCTATTGTGACTTCCCTGCAATTTTTCAAATCTTCGTATATTTTTTCTGTTATTTCTCTATTTATCTTTTCATCATATATAAATGCATTTACTTCAAAATTTAGTTTGAAACTTCTTATGTCTAAATTTGCCGTACCTACAGATGAAACTACATTGTCCATCACAATCACCTTACTATGCATAAATCCTCCCTGATACGTATAAAACTTGACTCCTGCTTGAAGAAGCTCACCTATATA
This sequence comes from Sporanaerobacter acetigenes DSM 13106, assembly GCF_900130025.1. Classification (NCBI taxonomy): domain Bacteria; kingdom Bacillati; phylum Bacillota; class Tissierellia; order Tissierellales; family Sporanaerobacteraceae; genus Sporanaerobacter; species Sporanaerobacter acetigenes. The sequence continues at coordinate 105,281 of NZ_FQXR01000006.1, forward strand.
AGACAAACTAGCCCAATATACAAAAGGATGATCTGGTTTAGATGGGATAATAACCCTCACATCAACTCCAGACAGACCAGCTATTTTTAATGCTTCTAATATACTATCATCAGGTATAAAATATGGAGTTTGAATGTAAACCTTACTTCTTGCATTTATAATCATTTTAAGATATCCATCTTTTATACTAGTCCATTTAGAGTCTGGACCAGATGAAACTATTTGAATCCCCGTTTCACCCTGAGCCAGAATTTTAGGAAAATATTTTTCGCTTACTTCTATCTCAGTACTTGATGCAAACCTCCAATCAAGCAAGAACCTCCATTGCAACCCCTTTACTGCACTTCCTCTAATCTTTGCATGAGTATCTCTCCAATACCCAAATTTTTTAGAGTACCCTATATATTCATCGCCAATATTAAATCCTCCTACATATCCTACTTTACCATCTATAATACAAATTTTCCTATGATTCCTATAATTAATTCTTATACTTAAATAAGGCGAAAATGGTGGAAAAAAGCAAGCAACTTCACCACCAGCTTTAATTAGCTCCTTAAAAAAACCTCTTGGCAGTGTCCTACCTCCCATACCATCATATATTAGTTTAACTTCTAAACCTTCTTTTGCTTTTTTGGTTAGTTCTTTAACTATTTGGGTTGAAATAGTATCACTTCTAATAATATAATATTCCATATGAATATATTCTTTTGCATTTTCTATACTCTTCAACAAAGAATTAAATTTATCTAATCCTGAAAAAAATAGCTCTACATCATTATCTTGAGTATAGATAGACTCATTACTCATAAGATGAAATTGAATAATATCTTCATATTCTACCACTTTTGGTTCATTATAATTAAACTCGTTCTTTTCAATAAACTTTTCCTGAGTAGCAACAATATCTTTAAAATATGCATCTTCTTCTTCTTTAATTTTAAACATTTTCTTCTTTCTTAAGTCTTGTCCCAAAAATAGATAAATTAAAAATCCAATACCAGGCAAGAAAAAAAGAATCATAAGCCATAGCCAAGTAATAGTAGGATTCCTTCTCTCAAAGAAAACCAACAGTATGGCTAACAAAATATTGATTAAAAGAATATTGTCTACTATCCATTTTAAAGCATCAACAACATAATTCATGGCATCACCTACACATTTTTTATCAAACTATAAATTATATTATACCATATCATCATTACTATTAAAATTGCCAAAAAGGAGCATTAAAAATGCTCCTTTTTCGCTATTCATATCTATTTATTCTTTTTAGATTTATATCTCTTTGTACTATCTAATATTCTTTTTCTAATCCTCAAACTTGTTGGGGTAACTTCAATCAATTCATCCTCTTCTATAAATTCCAATGCTTCTTCTAATGACATGATTTTGGGTGGAGAAAGCCTCAATGCTTCATCAGACCCTGAAGCTCTAACATTTGACTGTTGTTTTTTTCTACACACATTTACTTCAATATCATTTCCCTTTGGATTTGAACCAACTACCATTCCCTCATATACTTTAGTCCCAGGTTCTACAAAAAGAATTCCCCTATCTTGAGCAGAATATAGACCATATGCTGCTGTCTCACCAGTTTCAAATGAAATTAAAGAACCCATAGACCTACTAGGAATATCTCCCTTGTAAGGTTCATACCCATCAAATTCAGTATTCAATATACCATTTCCTTTAGTATCTGTCATGAACTCAGATCTATAGCCTATAAGTCCTCTAGCAGGAATAGAAAATATAAGCCTTGCATATCCACCATTAGATTCAGTCATGTGGACAAGTTCACCTTTTCTTTTACCTAGCTTTTCTATAACTGTCCCAATAAATTCTTGAGGTACATCAATAATTACAGACTCTATTGGCTCATGTTTCTTGCCATTTATTTCTTTAAATAATACTTGTGGTTTCGACACTTGAAATTCATAGCCTTCTCTTCTCATAGTTTCTATCAATACAGAAAGGTGCAGTTCTCCTCTTCCTGAAACCTTAAAAGCATCTGTAGAGTCAGTTTCTTCAACTCTCAAGCTGACATTGGTTTGAAGCTCTTTAAATAATCTATTTCTCAAATGCCTTGAAGTAACAAAGTTTCCTTCTTGCCCAGCAAAAGGACTATTATTTACAGAAAAAGTCATGGACATAGTTGGTTCTGAAATTTTTACAAAAGGCAATGGTTCTGGTGTACTTATATCACAAATAGTATCCCCTATATGAATTCCTTCTACACCAGTTACAGCAATGATACTGCCAACTCTAGCCTTTTCTACTTCAACTCTATCCAGTCCTTCAAATTCATATATCTTAGTTATTTTAACCTTTTTAACTTTATCTTTTTCCTCATGATTCACTATAATGGCTTCTTGATTTAAACTAATAGTTCCTCTTTCTATTTTTCCGATTCCTATTCTTCCTACATATTCATTGTAGTCAATAGTTGAAATCAAAACTTGCAATGGTTCTTCCTCGTCACCTTCAGGAGCTGGAATATAGTTAACAATAGTTTCAAACAAATCTTTCATGTTCTCCTTTGGAGTATTTATATCAAGAGTTGCCATTTCCTCCTTTGCTGAGGCAAATATAAATGGACATTCAAGCTGATCTTCATTGGCCCCTAAATCTATGAACAAATCTAGTACTTCATCTATTACTTCATTTGGTCTAGCTTCTGGTCTGTCAATTTTATTTATACATACTATAACTGGCAAATTCAACTCTAATGCTTTTTTTAACACAAACTTTGTTTGAGGCATGGGCCCTTCAAATGCATCTACTAATAAAACTACTCCATTTACCATTTTTAATACACGTTCTACTTCTCCTCCAAAATCTGCATGACCTGGAGTATCTACTATATTAATTTTAATATCTCTATAGTATACTGCTGTATTTTTAGAAAGAATTGTTATTCCTCTTTCTCTTTCAATATCATTAGAATCCATTACTCTATCTTTAACTACTTGGTTTGCTCTAAAGATACCACTTTGTTTTAGAAGTGCATCTACTAATGTAGTCTTTCCATGATCTACATGGGCAACTATAGCAATGTTTCTAACATCATCTCTTTTTTTATTCATGTTTTTTCCCACTTCCTATTTTAAAATTACTATTAATGACTGAACAAAACAATTTTATCATAAATTTTATAAAAAGCAACAAAAAGTACAATTGTAAATAGCGGAGGAAATCTCTCCGCTATTTATATATCCTTAATTTTTAAACAAATAATTATACACCATGTTCACTGCATCTTCCCTAGATAGTTCTAATTTAGGCCTCAAGTATCCATTTGAACCTGAAATTATATTTAATCCATAGGCAATAGAAACATAGCCCTTTAGTTTATCATCTATTTCATTTGCATCTTTGAACAAATCTTTATAAATTCCATTTATATCCGCTATTTTATCATACTTTAGCATTCTTATAATATATTTAATGCTTTCTTCTTTTGTAACAAGTTTTTCTGGATTTTTTTCCTCATCTTTTATAACTCCAGTTTTTATAAGGTAATTGTACAATTTTTCATCAGAATTTTCATCCTCTAGATCTATATTCTGAGAATTTGATTTAGCTAGTAAATAGAGAAATTCCCTCTGATTTATTTTATCTTTAGGTTTGAAATTTTCTCCTGGCAAGTCAATACCATGTTCAGCCAATACTAAAATTTTTTCTTTTGCATAAGAATTGTCTATATCCCTGTATCTGGCTACCTTTTCTTCCTTAAATGGTCTCCCGTTATAGTCTAGAAATTCTCCAGTTTCTACACTTATATTTAATGGCTTGTCTGATTTTATACAGTAACACAATTTAATAATTTTATCAGTTTTTTTAGAATTGGCACTATCATTTGCTGTAACATACTTAATCTCCATACCTAAATCCTCAAAGAGTTTCTTATAGGCTTCATCTATCGATATTTTATTAACTAATTGTGGTATTTCTCCTTTGTGCCAATTCTTATTATAACCTACAATATTTCCATTTTTCCCATCTACATAAACACTTATACTATCATCTGCAATATATGCTTCATTGTGTTTTCTAATATAATTAAAACAGTAGATTAAATTGTCTCCACTTTTATCCTCAAAATTCTTATATAATTCAACTTCATTATATATTTCAGGATTCATCTTTTTTATATAGTCTTCTGTAATTTTCATAATCTGATCTTTTGATTTATATTCCTTGATGGTATCTTCTTTAGGAAAAGTAAAATAAAAACTTATGATATCACCAGTTTTGGCATCTAATGATACATCGTATTGATAATGACTATTTTCTTCTTCACCTTTTTGAAAACTCATTGTCCATGCATATTCATTTTTCTTTTTTATATATGAATATAAATTTATACTGGACAATTTATATTCATCATCTATATTAAGAACTTTTCTTGCACTTTTTTCTGCTTCCTCACTAGGAATTAGATTTGAAATACTTTTTATAGCCTTACCTTCATCTGGACTTAAGCCTTCCTCGTTAAAGATCATGTCACCTTTTTCTTCTGTAAAACCCATATAGTCATCATAGCTTACAACTTCACCAGTTTTAGCATCTATTCCTTTATTGTTCTCAAGACCAGTATATACCAAATACATTTTATCAATTCCATCTATATAATTTGTTTTGTATACAAGACTTAATCCAATTTTTTCTTTATACAATTCTATAGCTTTATCTAAATTTATCATGTCTTTTGAATCTGGAAAAGATATTTCTTCATCCCAATTTAAATAATAACTCATGAGTCCACCTGTATTTTTATCTATAGATACATATAAATAATTTTCAAAGTAAGGAATAGCATTTTGTACTCTAATAAACTCATAGTTATATTCTGAACTATTTGGATCTATTGGCTTTTGTGATTCATTGTAAATTATACTTTCAGATATTTTAAGATTTATATTTTTTATTGCATTCATAGCTATACTCAAACCTTCATCTTTTGATATGCTTGGCAATTTAGACTTTTTGTTTTCATAATTGGGCTTAAATTTGTTGTAACTGTAAATTGTTCCATCGGATGAAATATTTACATTTATTTCGCCTAATTTACCACTACTATCAATCCAATTTAAATAGAAAAAAGTCTTTCCATCAAATGAACTTACATTTGAATTGAATTTATCATATTCATCAGTTATATTAAATAAATTTTTTGACTTAATTATAGCCTCCTCAAGTTTTTTGTTATATTCTGGTTCCCCATAGGAACTTGTAGGAATCAAGGTAGCAAATAGTATTACAAAAGACAAAAATAATGCTAATTTTTTCATTTCAACCCTCCTGCTATAAATATTTAACTGATGTTATTTTGTTTTTTTCTACATAAAATTCATCGCTCAAACCACTAACTATAACAAGACCTCTGCCACTACATTTCAAATTTAAAGGATCATAAGACTTCAAATCACATTTGAATCCATTTCCTTCGTCAGTTACCTCAATTCTTATAAAATCATCTTCTACATTAATAAAAATATTTACATACTTATTTCTATCATAAGAGTTTCCATGTATAGCACCATTGGCTACAAGCTCATTTAAAATGAGTTTTACATCAAACATTACTGACTCATCTTTAATAACCTTATTCAATTTATCCAAAACATCTTCAACGAAATCTTTAATGATATGCAAATCGCTACATACCGTGCCATCAAATTTAAAGGACAAGATAATCACATCCATCTATACTTTATTTATAATAAATTAGATAATATCTTAGCAATATGTATTTTACCCCATTGACAAGTCCTTTAATCTAATATTTATATTTTTACTAAACCATAAATATATTATATTACAAATATAAAAGTTTAAAAAGTATTTTTCGGGGTAAAATTTAAAAAGATGATATTATGAAAGGAGTAATGAATATGGACAGATATGTATGTGGACCATGTGGATATGTTTATGACCCGGCTGAAGGAGATCCAGACAATGGTATAGCTGCAGGAACACCTTTTGAGCAATTGCCAGATGATTGGGTTTGTCCAGTATGTGGTGCAAGTAAGGATATGTTTGAAAAAGAATAATACTCTATAGAGCATCAATCTCAATGAGATTGATGCTCTTTATTTACCATAATAATCTCCTCTATTGCCTTCCAAACCTGATCTAAATTCATCCTTTTCTCTGCTGAAAAAGGAATGATGAAATTCCTGTTTTCAATTTGCAATTTTCTTTGAATAATAGTCTTTTGTTTTTCCCATTGCCCCTTAGATATTTTATCAGCCTTTGTTGCTATAACTATTCCATTAAAACCATAGCTTTTTATCCATTGATACATAAGTGCATCATGGTCTCCAGGTTCATGGCGAATATCCACAACAAGCATTATTTCTATAAGGTTTTGTCTGAATTTAAGATACTCTTCAATCATTTGAGCCCATTTTTCTCTTTGAGTCTTTGATACTTTAGCATATCCATATCCAGGTAAATCTACAAACCTAAAATCTCCATTTATATTATAAAAATTGATAGTTTGAGTTTTCCCAGGTTTTCCACTAGTTCTTGCCAAATTGTTTCTATTAACTAATGTATTTATCAATGATGATTTACCTACATTTGACTTTCCTGCAAAAGCAATTTCAAATAAATTATCTACTGGATATTGAGATTTATTTCCTGCAATAGTTTGAAGCTCTGAACTAATTATTTTCATTTTTATCCTCCACTTCGATCAAAGCATGAAGAAGAACTTCTTCCATTTCCTTTACCAATACGAATTCTATTTTCCTTTTCACTTTATCTGGTATTTCTTCTAAATCTTTTTTATTCTCCCATGGAACAATTATTTTCTCTATTCCCGCCCTGTGGGCAGCTAGTACCTTTTCCTTTAAACCACCAATAGGTAAAACTCTACCTCTTAATGTTATTTCGCCAGTCATGGCCACATTCTTCGAAATAGGCTTATTGGTTAGAGCTGAAATAACAGCTGTAGCCATAGTAATGCCAGCAGACGGTCCATCCTTTGGTATTGCTCCTTCAGGTACATGTATATGGATATCCATTTCTTTATAAAAATTTTCATCTACCCCTAATTTTCCTGAATTTGCTCTTATATAACTAATTCCAGCCATAGCAGATTCCTTCATAACATCTCCTAATTGCCCTGTCAACTGTAATTTACCAGTACCTTTCATGCAATTTACTTCTATAGAAAGAATTTCTCCTCCAAATGCAGTCCAAGCAAGACCTGTAGCTACTCCTATTTCATGTTTTTCTCCTGCTATATCATGTCTGTATTTAGGAATACCTAAATAATTTTCTAAATTTCCTAGAGTAACCCTGACATTAGAAACATCATCTTCAACTATTTTTTTTGCAGCTTTTCTGCAAATATTGGCAATATTTCTTTCTAAATTTCGGACTCCCGCCTCTCTTGTATAGTTATTTATGATATCTCTCATAGCGTGTTCGGAGATAGATAAATTTTCTTCTTTTAAACCATGTTCTTTCAATTGTTTTGGTAATAAATATTTCATGGCAATATTTAATTTTTCTTCTTCTGTGTATCCTGGTATTCTTATGACTTCCATTCTATCTAACAATGGTTCTGGAATAGTTGAAGTAGTATTGGCTGTAGTTATAAACATTACTTTTGACAAATCAAAAGGAACTTCTAAAAAATGATCTGTAAAAGTATTGTTTTGTTCTGGATCTAGTACTTCTAATAGTGCACTAGCAGGATCTCCCCTGAAATCGCTGCTTAGTTTATCTATTTCATCAAATAAAAATACTGGATTGTTTGAACCTGATTTTTTTATAAGGCTAATAATTCTTCCTGGCATTGCCCCTACATAAGTCCTTCTATGTCCTCTAATCTCAGCTTCATCCCGTACACCACCAAGGGACATTCTCACAAAGTTTCGATTCAAAGATTTAGCTATAGATTTAGCTATAGAAGTCTTTCCAACTCCCGGCGGCCCTACCAAGCACAAAATAGGTCCTTTCATATTGCTTTTAAGCTTTCTTATGGCAATAAACTCAAGTATTCTCTCTTTTACATCATCAAGTCCATAGTGATCATTATTTAATATATCCCTTGCTTTTTTTATATTTACTTTATCTTTTGTCTCTACATTCCAAGGAAGTTCAACTATCCAATCCAAATAAGTTCTTATAACTCCAACCTCTGCTGAATTTGGAGATAATTTGTAAAGTCTTTCTACTTCTTTTAATGCTTTTTCTTTGACTTCCTTTGGCATTTTTGTTTCTTCAATTTTCTTTTTATATTCTTCTACTTCTTCAACTATTTCATCTTCTTCGCCTAATTCGTTTTGAATAGCCTTTATCTGCTCTTTTAAATAATATTCTTTTTGAACTTTAGTTATCTGTTTTTTTACGCGTTGATTTATTTTTTCTTCAATTTTTAAAATTTCTATTTCTTCTTGAAGTAAGCTATGAAGTAATTCTAGTCTCTCATAAAAATCAAAAGCCTCTAATATTTTTTGATCATCTTCCGGTTTAAGATAAATATAAGAAGCAATTACATCGGCAAGTCTACCTGGATCTTCAATTTCAGAAACTGTAAACAATAAATCTGGAGAAACTCTATTGCTAAGTGTTATATATTCCTCAAAGTCTTCAACTACAAGTCTCATAGCTGCTTCAGTTTTTTTATCAATCTGAAGTTCTTCCCAATCATAGGTAAGTTCTTCGATTTCTGCGGAAAAATAACTTTCTTCTTCTTTAATGCTGCTAATCTGTCCTCTATTCAGTCCCTCAACTAATACTCGAATACTTCCTCCAGGCAATTTCAACATTTGCTTGATTTTAGAAACTGTTCCTATATGATAAAAATCCTCAATATTTGGCTCATCGATTTTTGCATCTTTCTGAGAACACAAAAATACCAAAGAATCATCTATCATAGCTTTTTCCAATGCATTTATAGATTTCTCTCGTCCTACATCAAAGTGAACAACCATATAGGGAAAAACTGTAATCCCTCTCAAGGGTATAAGAGGCATATCCCTATGGTTTACTTTATATGGGTCTATATTCATGCTTTCACTCCTTTTATACACATTTATCATTGAGTATTTCCAATTTTAATATTTTCATTTATTATCAACAAAAAAGACTCACTAATATGTGAGCCCATTAAGATGCTGATTCTTTTTTGCCTGATTTCTTCGCCCTACTTTTTTTCTTCATATCAGAAATAACCAAAGTAGGTTCATTTCCATTCAAAATAGTTTCCCTTGTAATAATACATTTTTCTACATCATCTCTTGATGGAATTTCATACATAATATCTAACATAGTTTCTTCTATTATACTTCTAAGCCCTCTAGCACCTGTTTTTCTTTCTATAGCTTTTTGTGCAATTAGCTCTAATGCACCATCTTCAAATTCAAGTTCTACATCATCTATAGCAAATAGCTCTTTATATTGCTTAACCAATGAATTCTTAGGCTCAGTGAGTATTTTTACAAGGGCATCTTCATCTAATTCTTCTAATGTAACCATGACAGGTAATCTTCCTACGAATTCTGGAATCAAACCAAATTTCAGTAAATCTTCAGGTTGAACCTGTTTCAAAAGTTCTCCTATATTTGAATTATCCTTACTTTGAATATCTGCCCCAAAACCTATAACTTTTTTACTAATTCTACTTTGAATTATCTTATCAAGCCCATCAAAAGCTCCTCCAACTATAAATAATATATTTGTTGTATCTACTTGGATAAACTCCTGATGCGGATGTTTTCTGCCACCTTGTGGCGGTACATTAGCTACAGTACCTTCCAATATTTTTAATAATGCTTGTTGAACACCTTCTCCACTGACATCTCTTGTTATAGATGGATTTTCTGTTTTTCTTGCTATTTTATCTATTTCATCTATATATACAATGCCTTTTTCTGCTCTCTCTATGTCATAATCTGCAGCTTGTATTAGCTTAAGAATAATATTTTCTACATCCTCGCCAACATAACCTGCTTCTGTCAGAGAAGTGGCATCTGCTATCGCAAAAGGTACGTTCAAAATCTTTGCCAATGTTTGAGCTAACAATGTTTTCCCTGAACCTGTTGGTCCAATCATTATTATATTGCTCTTTTGCAATTCTATATCACTATTTCTAGAATTTGTACTATTTATTCTTTTGTAGTGATTATATACTGCCACAGCTAATGCTCTTTTTGCTCTCTCCTGTTTAATCACATAATCATCAAGAGTATTTTTTATCTTTATAGGCTTTGGTAACTCATCTATTTCATATTCAAAACTGTCTTCAAATTCTTCATCTATTATTTCTTGACACAATTCTATACATTCATCACAAATGTAAACATTGGGTCCAGCAATAAGCCTTCTAACTTGATCTTGAGGTTTCCCGCAAAAAGAACATCTAAGCTGCTTATCATCAAATCTTGCCATTATGACACCTCACTTAATGTTATTTTCTGAATTCTATTACTTCATCTATTATACCATACTTTTTAGCTTCTTCAGCAGACATAAAAAAATCTCTGTCTGTATCATGAGCGATTTTATCGTAAGGTTGACCAGTTCTCTCACTTAATATCCTATTTATTTGTTCTCTAGTTTTTACAATTCTTTCAGCATGAATCCTGATATCTTCTGCTTGACCTTGCATACCACCTAGTGGTTGATGTATCATTATTTCTGCATTTGGCAGTGCAAATCTCTTACCTTTTTCCCCTGCAGCAAGCAAAAATGCACCCATACTTGCTGCCATTCCTATGCATATAGTTGAAACATCTGGTTTTATATATTGAATTGTATCATAAATGGCAAATCCAGAAGTTATAGAACCACCTGGGCTATTTATATAAAGCTGAATGTCTTTATCAGGATCTTCTGCTTCTAAAAATAGCAACTGTGCAACTACCAAATTGGCAGTTATATCATTTACTTCTTCGCCAAGAAATATTATTCTTTCTTTTAGTAGCCTAGAGTAAATATCGTAAGATCTTTCTCCTCTATTGTTTTGCTCGACTACAATTGGAACTAAAGCCATATCATACCCCTCCTACTCAATGCTTATTAAATAAATTTAGCATTTGACATTAAAAATTCAATTGTCTTATCTCTCATTATACCCTCTTTAAGGTATTCTAAATCTCCCAATTTCATATCTTGTTTGAACTTTTCTACATCTTCATGGTTATACTCTACTGCCATTCTTTCTAATTCCTTGTCAAGGTCTTCATCTGAAGCTTGAATATTTTCAGCTTTTGCTACTGCTTCAAGTACTAAGTCACTTTTAACTCTATTTTCAGCATTTGGTCTTATTTGCTCTTTTAAGTCTTCTATACTACTATTTGTAAGCTCAAAATACCTATCAATTGAAAGTCCTTGCAATCTCAATCTATAGTCAAATTCTCCTATCTCATTTTGAATTTGATTATCTATCATAACTTGTGGAATATCAACTTCAGATGATTCTACAAGTGCTTTTATAACACTAGTTTCTCTTTCCATTTCTTCTTTATTTTTTGCTTCTTTTTCTAGTCTTTCTCTTATACTATTTTTAAATTCCTCTAATGTGTCATATTCGCTGACATCTTTTGCAAACTCATCGTCAAGAACTGGAAATTCTTTTTCTTTAATATCATTGATAGTTACTTTAAAAAGAGCTTCTTCTCCCTTTAGATTTTCCTCAAAATAATCTTCAGGGAATGTTACCTTTACATCAACTAAATCTCCCTTTTTCTTTCCAATAAGTTGTTCTTCAAATCCAGGAATAAATCTCCCTGCACCTATTTCTAATTCTTGATTTTCTGCTGAACCACCTTCGAACTTTTCTTCCCCTAAGTATCCTTCAAAATTAATATTTAAAACATCTTTTTCTTTTGCTTCTCTGTCTGAGGCATCTACAAGTCTATAATTCATATCTCTAATATTTTTTAACTCTTCTTCAACATCTTCATCTGTAACATTATACTCTACTTTTTCTACTTCTATACTCTTGTACTCACCCAATTTAACTTCAGGTTTTATAGTTACTTCAACTTTAAATATAACAGGTTTGCCACTTTCAAGTTGTTCAATATCTACATCTGGAGTATCTACTGGTTCAAGAGACAATTCTTTTATCGCTTCTTCATATGCATCTGGTAATATAATATTTAATGCTTCTTCATAAAATACACCTTCACCATAATTCATTTCAATTATTTTTCTTGGTGCTTTACCTTTTCTAAATCCAGGTATATTGAATCTACTTCTGTTTTTTAGATATGCTTTTTGAACTGCTTCTTGAAATTTATCTTCACCTATCTCAATTGTAAAGGTAGCTTTGTTGTTTTCTTTTTTTTCTAAAACAGAGTTCATCTATCTTTTCCTCCTCGTTATCTTTTTATTTATTTCCCATATAGCTAACTCATTATACCATAAAATTATATCATATAAAATATGTATATCAAATGCATCTTTAATTAAATATTCTTATATTATGTATTATGAAAAAAACCAATGGAACAACCACTGGTTTTTATGGTGCGGGAAAGAGGACTTGAACCCCCACGTCAATGACACTAGATCCTAAGTCTAGCGCGTCTGCCAATTCCGCCACTCCCGCATATAAAGCTTTAAACTACTTTATTATTATAACATTTATATATTAGTTGTCAATAATTTTTTTTGTTTTTTAGAAAAAAGAGCTGCAATATATTTTGCAACTCTATTTTTCATAAATTTCTGCTATATCTAAAGTGATATTTACTTCATAAAATACGTAGTAAACAAGTACGTAAAAAGTGCAAAAACTCCTACTCCAATTAGCATTATCGGTAACAATATTTGAAATGCTGCAATTATCATTGCTAAAATATCTGTCTTTGTAAATTCAAAAGGTTCTTCTTCATTTTTTTTATCTACTGATCTTTTTATTTCTTCTTCTCTTTCTCTAATAGATTGCCTATTTGGCAAAGTGGCACGCCACAAAATGTTCTCCTCCTAAATTTCTAAATTCTGGTGCTTGTTCCTTGCAAATATCTTTTGCATACATACAACGTGTGTGGAACTTACATCCAGATGGTGGATTTGCAGGACTTGGTATGTCACCTTTTAGTATAATCCTATTTATTTTCTTTGTTGGGTCTGGCACTGGTATTGCTGATAGTAATGCTTGAGTATAAGGATGTTTTGGATTGTCAAATAGTGACTTTTTATCAGCTAATTCTACTAGTGTTCCCAAATACATTACTCCTATCCTATGGCTTATATATTTAACTACACCTAAATCATGAGATATAAATAAATAGGATATTTTACGTTCATGTTGTAAATCATTCAATAAGTTTATAACTTGTGATTGAATAGAAACGTCAAGGGCAGAAACTGGCTCATCAGCAACTATAAATGATGGATTCAATGCCAATGCTCTTGCAATTCCTATACGTTGACGTTGTCCTCCTGAAAATTCGTGAGGATATCTATTTATATGATATTTTGCAAGACCACATTTAGTTATTACTTCTACTACATAATCATCAAGTTCTTTTCCTTTTTTGTATATTCCATGTTCAACTAATGATTCTCCTACTATTTCAGAAACTGTCATTCTAGGATTTAATGAGCTGTATGGGTCCTGAAATACTATCTGCATTTCTCTTCTAAGTTTTTTCATTTCATCTTTTGAAGCATTTAAAACATCTTGTCCCTTATAGGTAACGGTACCTTCAGTAGCATCTAACAATCTCAATATTGTTCTCCCAGTAGTAGATTTTCCACATCCAGATTCTCCTACAAGTCCTAATGTTTCTCCCTCTTTTATATAAAGTGAAACACCATCAACAGCTTTTACATCTCCTACTCTTCTTCTAAAAGCACCTTTATATATTGGAAAATATTTTTTTAAATTTTGAGCTTCTAATATTACTTCACTCATTATTTAGTCACCTCCTCTGCTCTAAAGCAGCTGACTTTGTGCCCAGGTGCTATTTCCCTTAAACTTGGCTGACCTTTTCTACATTCATCTGTTGCAAATTTGCATCTTGGATGAAAATAGCAGCCTTTTGGCAAATACAATGGATTTGGTACTGAACCACTAATACTTTCAAGTCTCTTGCCTTCTTCAATAAGAGAAGGTATTGAATTCATTAGACCTATTGTATAAGGATGTCTAGGATTTTTAAACAATTCATCAACAGGGGCATCCTCCACTATTTTTCCTGAATACATAACTACTACGTGATCAGACATCTCAGCTACTACACCAAGATCGTGGGTAATAAGCATTATGGATGTATTTAATTTACTTTTTAAGTCATTCATAAGTTCAAGTATTTGCGCTTGAATAGTCACGTCTAAAGCAGTTGTAGGCTCATCGGCAATTAAGAGTTTTGGTTGACATGAAACTGCCATAGCTATCATGACTCTCTGTCTCATTCCTCCTGAAAGTTGATGTGGATACTCATCAACTATTTTTTCTGCTCTAGGTATTCCTACAAGTTTTAACATCTCAATAGCTTTGTTTTTAGCTTCAGATTCATCTAAGTTTTGATGAAGCATCAATGCTTCCATGATTTGAAATCCAACAGTAAATACTGGATTTAAAGAGGTCATAGGTTCTTGAAATATCATTGAGATATCGTTTCCACGAATATGCCTTATTTGTTCATCAGAAACTTTAGTCAAATCTTCACCATTAAACATTATTTTCCCACTAACTATTCTTCCTGGAGGATCAGGTATTAGACGTAATATTGACATAGCTGTTATACTCTTGCCACAACCAGATTCTCCTACAATTCCTATAGTTTTTCCAGCTTCTACTGAAAAGTTAACACCATCAACAGCTTTAACTACTCCATCATCAGTATAAAAGTAGGTTTTCAAATCTTGTACTTCTAACAGATTTCCCATATTTCTATCCTCCTATCATTTAGACTTAGGGTCAATTGCATCTCTTAGTCCATCACCAAACAAGTTGATACTCATTACTGCAAAGAATATAGCAACTCCTGGTGGCAACCATAACCAAACACGATTCTTCAACACATAGATGTCCCTAGCATTTTGAACCAAGTTGCCCCAAGTAGGAACAGGTGGTGTCACCCCAAGACCAAGGAAAGATAGTCCTGCTTCACTCATTATGGCTCCAGCCATTCCTAGTGTAGCACTAACTATTATATATCCCAATGTATTTGGAATTAAATGTTTCCATATGATCCTACTATCTCTGATACCTAAAGCTTTTGCAGCTTGTATAAATTCTTGTTCTCTAAGGGATAGTATTTGCCCTCTGATCATTCTGGCAAGTCCACCCCAACTCAACAAACCTATTATAAACATCATTATATACATTCTCTTTTCGGGTGCTACTTCTGGCCCTATAACTGCTGAAATAGTAATAGCTATTGGTAAAAATGGAAATGCCATGAATATTTCAACTATTCTCATGAGTAAGTTATCTACCCATCCGCCATAGTATCCAGCAAGACCACCAACAAGTGCACCTATTAGTATCTCAATTATTACGGCAAAAAGTCCAACCTTCATTGAAACTCTTCCACCATATAATATTCTAGTCAAATAATCCCTGCCAAGCTCATCCGTTCCCAATAAATGTGTTTTAGATGGTGCTTGATTTACCTGCGAAAAATCCATTGCATATGGATCATAAGGTGTTAGTACTGGTGCAAGCAATGCAAGGAGCACCATAATAATAAAGATTATCATACCCGTTACTGCTACCTTGTTCTTTTTAAACTTCCTTTTAACCAGCTTCCAAGGAGTAAGTATTACTTGTTCTTCTTCTTTTGCATCTTTATTATCTAAATTGTTGTTCTTATTGGGAGCTTTGTTTTCAGTTTTATTTTTCATGCTTTTTTCAGTCACTTAATACCCTCCTTTCCCTATTCAACCTTAATTCTTGGATCTACTAAGGCATAGCCAATATCAGCTAACAAGTTCCCAAGTAAAGTTAGTAAAGCAAAGAACATATTCAATGCCATAATCAAGTTATAATCTCTTGCACTAATAGCATCCATCATAACATTCCCAATTCCAGGCCATACGAATGTAGTCTCTAATATAACCGCTCCAGAAAAAAGTCCTGGAATCCAAAATCCTATAATGGTCATTATTGGTATAAGAGCATTTCTGAATGCATGTTTGTATATTACAACTTTTTCTGAAAGACCTTTTGATCTTGCAGTACGAATATAATCTTGATTTATTACTTCAAGCATACTTGTCCTTGTATATCTAACTAAACTTGCCATACTTCCTATAACTAATACAAGAGCCGGTAAAAATATATGATGCATTACATCTTTTATATGAGCCCAGCCAGCAGCATTTTTCCCAGGAGTAACCATACCATTTATAGGAAAAGCATTCAATTTAACTGAGAATATATAGATTAGCAACAATCCAAAGAAAAATGATGGCATAGATATACCTATGATTGAAAATACTGTCCAGAAATTATCTGTTTTCGAATACTGTTTTACAGCACAAATTATCCCAATAGGAATTGAAATCAAAAATGCCAATATAAAATCTACAATATTTAAAAGAAAACTATTCCAAATAAAATTTGGTACAACATCGCTGACAGGTTTCTTATATATATAAGAATCACCAAAATCGCCTTTTACTGATCTTGTTAGCCAATTCCAATATTGAACAGGCAGTGGCTTGTCCAATCCAAGTCTAGCACGTTCTGCAGCTCTCTGTTCTGCTGTTGCTTTAGGATCTAGATTTGTTCCAACGGGATCTCCTGGAGCCATTTTTACTATTCCAAATATAACTATTGATATGATGAGTATTACTGGTATCATGTGCAATAATCTTCTTAATATATACTTTAGCATAGTTTCCCTCCTTTAATGCTCTAAAGTTTACCCTTATACAATGTAAACCCGGCAACACCAACCGGGTTTACACTGTATAATTTTTTTCATTGATCTCTTGAAAATTATTGTGCTAATTCAACATTTAATAGAACATCTCTACTTGTCCAATCTTGGAATGGTGAAGTGTCAAAGTTTTGAACACGTTCATTTATTGCATCCCATGATAAGTTTTGAGTTAAGAACATATATGGTAATTCCTCATTCATAAGTTGACACCATTCTTGATAAATTTCAGCACGTTTATTTTGATCAAATTCTTTTCTTCCTGCTTCTAGTAACTTGTCATTTTCTTCATTTATAAATCCTACTGCATTAAATCCTCCTGGAACAGCCATTGAACTGTGGAACAATTCAAAAGCATCAGGATCTATACTTAATGACCAAGCCATATTGTACATATCAAATTCTTGTTTATCATATACTTTTTCAGATAATGCACCAAATTCCATCAAGTTTGGCTCTACTTTAACACCAATCTTTTCCCAGTCAGCTTTTAACATTGGAATTAAACTTTCAACATATTTACTATCTGTATAAGTATCCCATACAAAGGATAGCTTCATACCATCTTTTTCTCTAATTCCATCTGCTCCTGGTTTCCATCCAGCTTCTTCTAAAAGAGCTATAGCTTTGTCAGGATCATATGGATATTCGTTTATATCAGTTGTATATGCCCATGATACTTGAGATACTGGCACATTACATACTTGAGCATTTCCTCCATAGTATACATCAACAAATTGTTGTCTATTAAATCCATAAGTCAATGCTTGACGTACTCTCTTGTCAGCAAGTCTTGGATCTCTTAAATTCCATCCCATATATGAGTATCCATTGTCAGGATATTCATTAATATTTATAAATCCTGTTCCATCAATTATTTCTTTGTTTTCTGTTTTTGGTGGAACTCTAAGTTGAACATCTATTGTTCCCTTTTCAAGTTCTGACATTTGAGTTTCTACAGTAGTAAACTTCATTATTAAATGTGAAACCTTTGGAGCACCTAAAAAGTAATTTGGATTAGCTTCAAATTCTACATATTGTTTTGGTTCAAATTTTTTCAAAATATATGGACCTGAACCAATCGGGTCTGACATTTTTTGTTTAAGAGAAGCAGTATCTCCTTTTTCAAAATCATAGATATGTTTTGGTAAAATTCCCATACCACAGTCCCAAATATTTGTTGCCAATGCTTCTTGGAATTCAAAAGCTACTGTATAATCATCAATAACTTTAACTCCTGCAAGTTCTTTTGCATCGCCTTCATTGTATTCTTTATATCCTACTAGATTCATTGCATATGAACTACGTGGTCCATCATAAGTTGGATCAGCTAAAAATTCATAAGTAAATTTAACGTCTTCTGCTGTAAGAGTTTCTCCATCAGTATACTTAACATCGTCTCTCAAATGGAATGTATACGTCTTGTGATCCTCTGATATTTCCCAATCTTTTGCTACAGATGGAGTTGGGTTTCCTTCTTTATCATTACCAAAAAGACCATCAAAAACTAAATCTGCTACATATGAATCATAAACTTCAGATGAATACCCTGGCAAAAAATCACCTTTTGCTTCATGAGTACCAACTACTAATGTGTCTGCTGCTCCATCTCTGCTTCTTGCAGGATTGTTTGAAGCCTCTTTTTCTTCTACTTTCCCTTCTCCTTCTGTGCCAGCAGGTGCTTCATTTTTGTCACCACATCCTGATAGTACTAATGAAAATACTAGTACTAGAGAAAGTAAAAGTGCTAACTTTCTTTTCATTTGACATACTCCCCCTTTTTTGTTTTTATACTTTTTGGTATTTATTAATTTAATGTATTATACCATCCAACAACAATTGATGTCAATGGATAAGTAAGGTATAACACATTATAAGCAAATTTACAAAATAATTAATTATGTATTTTGACGCATGATTATGCATTAATCTTCAACCAATTCTATTTGAATTATTTAACTATGCTCATCTGACATATTATTATAAATTGATGTGATACCATCTACTTATTAATAAATTTATAAAAAAAATAAAAATTTGATTATTCAAATTAATCTTCAAACTATATTGTACATCCTTTCCAATAATTTTGCATCACTTTTTCAATTATTTATTATAATCCAATTTTATAAATTGTTCAAAGTATTGCAAAAATAATGAATAATTCAAGATTCTACAAAAATATAAATTATATTATTATGTTTATTTAAAACTAAATAGTCAAGCTTTCAATTTGTAAACGTTTGCATATTTATGAATAAATATAGAGGCAAACTTAAGCTTATTAATTTTTTGTAAATCTTAGTTAAATGTTTTTTAACAAAAATTATATCCTATATTTCTTTTATTATGCCACCACCAACCACTATATCTCCATCATAAAAAACTATTGATTGACCCTTAGTTATAGCTCTTTGAGGCTCTTTGAACTCTACTAAAACTCCATTTTTATAAGGCTTTGCAACCATTTCAGCTTCCCTCATACCATATCTTATTTTAGCAGTTCCATTTATTTCACAAGGTATATTGGCATAAGGAATAATGTTTATATCTTCCGCATATAGTTTATTTTTAAATATTTCCTCCTCATCTCCCAACACAACTAAATTCTTCTCGGGAATAATATTTTGTACAAACACTCTTTTCCCTAGTGCTATACCCAATCCCTTTCTCTGTCCAATAGTATAATTCACTATTCCATTGTGTTTGCCTAAAATATTCCCATTTTTATCAACAAAATAACCAGGTTTTACTTTATCTGGCCTTCTTTCACTGATAAATCTCCCATGATCATTGTCCGGTATAAAGCATATTTCTTCACTATCTGGTTTGTCGTGGACATTTAATCCAATATCTTCTGCTATTTCTCTTATTTTTTCTTTTGTATAGCTACCCAAAGGCATAAGAGTATGTTCCAATTGATACTGTGTCATATTATAAAGAACATAAGTCTGATCTTTTTTTGCATCCATTGATCTTTTCATAATATATCGTCCGAAATCTTCATTCCATTCTATTTTTGCATAATGACCTGTTGCTATATAATCAGCTCCTAATCCTTTTGCCTTTCTTAAAAATTCATCAAATTTTATAAATTTGTTGCAAGCAATACATGGATTTGGAGTCCTTCCTTGCAAATATTCTTCTACAAAATAATTTATTACTTTTCTTTCAAAAACATCTTTAAAATTCATCACATAAAAAGGAATGTCCAATTTTTCAGCTACTCTTCTCGCATCTTCTACAGAAGATAGACTACAACATCCACCTTCTCTTTCATCAAACTCCTTATCTCTAGGAATCACACTCATAGTAACTCCTATTACATCATATCCTTCTTGCTTCAACAGATAAGCAGCAACTGAACTGTCTACTCCACCACTCATTCCTAAGACAACTTTCTTCTTCAAAAATTCCACCTACCTTATATTATACTAACTATATTATATCATAATTATATCCATTCTAAAGTTTCTTATAAAATCTTGAAACATAAAAAAGGTTCCAATTTGGAACCTTTTTAGCTAAAGAATATTAAAATTATCTTCATCTATCAATAAATCAGATATTTCTGAAATGATACTCTCTACTTGATTGATATCCATGTTTAAAGTATCTAATGCAAACTGGGAAAAATTATAGCCCATGCCATCCACTCCAAGTCCAACTCCCATCATCATAGTTATAGCATCTGCTATATGTACAATTGATACCAATTCAGGATTTTCTTCTGCCGTTTCTGGAGTATGATGATATTCTATTGTCTCCACCAAATCCTTTGGAAAATTCCATTTCTCAGCAACTTTACCACCTACTTGTGCATGGTCAAAACCAAAAAGTTCTCTTTCTGCATCTAAAAAAGATTTGCCCTCTGTTTCCACCATTCCAACTATTTTTTCATATTCACTTTCTACATAATGATTTAATATGGTTTTCCCAATGTCTCTAAGTAAACCAGCTATGTAGGCTTGCTCTGGATCTTGCTTACCAGTATTTTTGGCAATATATCTAGATATAATAGCACAAGTCTGAGATTGATTCCATAATTCATTTTTTTCAAGGGCATAGCCCTTGAGTTCACCTATGAGAAATTTATTGACAGTAGAAGCTAATGCAATGCTCTTTATAGTTTGAAATCCTAGCAATATCGTAGCTTTTGAAACTGTATTTATTTTCCTAGCATAACCATAATGAGTAGAGTTAGCTAACTTAAGAACTTTAGAAGTCAAACTTTGATCTTTGAGTATTTCTCTTTCTAAATCTTCCACTGTAGAATCTGGATCTTCAACAATTTTTATTATCTTGTTCATTCGCTCTGGCAAAACAGGCATTTCGTTTACTTGTCTCACTATACTATCTAATGTAATCTCATTCATATCCAACTCTCCATTATATAAATATTCTTTATATGATTATACCCTTTTTCATGTCATTTTCCCATAGACTAAAAGACTTATTTTGCTATTTTGACATTCACAACAAAAGAAGTCACAGTATAAAGTAATTTTGCACTTTATGCCGTGACTTCTTAAATATTATTTTTTAATGTTTTACAAATACAACGTTTATTGCCTTCACAAGAGCATCAACTTGATCTCCTTTTTGAAAACCTGCTTCTTCTAAACTATCTGTCGTCATCACGGACGTAAACCTCATAGAGCCATCAGCTCAAGTACCTCGCATCTTCACCAAAGACATTACACCATCGGCTTTAATGTCTTCAATTTGTCCAGTAATTTTATTTCTAACACCAGCATCCATATTTATACCTCCTGTATTATCTATTGATTTTATTTATATAATCTCTATATATTATTAGTTTTATCTATAGAGATATTAAATATGTATACAAATTAATTATTCTACTGTAATTGCTTCTACTGGACAGCTTTCTTCAGCTTCTTTAGCGCTATCTACTATATCTTCTGGTATTTCAACGTTCTTTGCTACAGCCTTTCCATCATCATCCATTTCAAATATTTCTGGACAAAGACTAGGACATAGCCCACAACCTATACAAGTATCTTTATCTACAAAACCTTTCATGACAACACTTCCTTTCTTCTCATAATTCAAATACTACAATCAAAAGCATTTTAAACTGTTCTTTTGCAAACAATGCATGAGGAATACCAGCAGGCATCACAATGGTTTCTCCTTTTTTTACACCGAACTTTTCTTCACCTACTGTGATTTCAGCTTCTCCATCAAGTATAAATACTAGTGCATCTCCACTGGATGAATGAGAACTAATTTCTTCACCCTTATCGAAGGCAAACAATGTAATACTTAAAGGTTTTCCTTGTGCTAATGTTCTACTTATAACCTGCCCTTTTTGATATTCAACAAGAGTTTCCATTTCCAACACCTTTGAGAAATCCATGTTTTTTATAAAATGTTCTACCATATGCATACCTCCCATAATTATTATTCTTAATGCTATAATATAGTTTATTCATAAAAATATCGGTAACTAATGTTACAATACCCAATTTTATATTTTTGTATCAAAAAAGGACATTGCTTTTGCCAATATCCTTTTTTGATACAAAACCTTTTTTATTTGTTTTTTTCAAGATAATCCCTTATTGCATTTCTAAGTGCCTGAACTCCTAAGTTTGAACAGTGTTGTTTTTCTATAGGAAGTCCATCCAATGCTTCAACTATATCTTCGTCTTCTATTTTTAAAGCCTCTTCTATAGTTTTCCCTTTTGCAAGAACTGTAGTCATACTACTTGTAGCAACTGAAGCAGTACAACCAAATACTAAAAAACTTATATCTTCAATTATATTATCTTTGACTTTTATATAAATAGTCAAAAAATCACCACAATTAGGATCTCCATAAGTCCCTTCACCATCTGCATCAACCATAGTTCCCACATTTCTTGGAGACATAAAATGTTCAATGACTTTATCCGAATACATTTCCTCACATCCTATTTCTGATTGTCATCCTCTCTTTTACACCATTTGTTACAAAAACCATTTTTTTTGCTGCACATAACATTCCTAGAACCACAAATAGGACAATTGTTTTTATCTCGTTCAAAATTCACTTGATAGACGCCACCACAATCCATACATTTGAATTTACAGTGATTAGTAATATAATATCCTCCACCTATTCTTAAAGCTTTGCCTTCAGTCAAAGCTTTAGCAACTTTTTCCCTTGCACTGTCTATTATGTTCTGGAAAGTTTGCCTTGATACATGCATTTTTTCAGCACATTCTTCTTGATTCAATTTCTCTATATCTTTAAGTCTCATAGCCTCAAGTTCTTCTACATTTAAAACTATTTCTTCTATTTCGCATTTGGCTTTTCCCCAAGGTATAAAATATGTGTTTTCTGGAAAAAACTCTACTCTTCTAAACTTTGTTGGTCTTGGCATTTTTCTTCCCTTCTATTTACTCATTGCAATTTCCTTCATGCTCATGTTCTGTACAAACACTTCCTGTTGATTTAAGTTCCCCTATTAAATATTTTTCAATTACATCATCACATATTCCTTGAGCTCCTACTACAACTTCTATCCCATTTTCATTGAATAAATCCTGGGCAGTTTCTCCCATTCCACCTGCTATTATCACATTAGCACCTTGATCTTTTAAAAATACAGGAAGAAACCCTGGTCTATGACCTGGATTTGGAGTGAAATTTTTGTTTAATACCTTCTTGTCTTCAACTTCATAAATTGTAAATCCTTCACAATGTCCAAAATGTCCACTTACATGTTTTCCTTCGCTTGCAATTGCTATTTTCATTTTTTATTCCTCCTCAAATATTATTTTTCATTTTTTCTACATCCCATGATGAGCTGGCCCTGAATTTTTTAATTCTTCAAGTTCCCCATTTCTATACTTCTCTATAACAGATTTAAGTAAAATACTTTCACATTTAAAAGCTTTAATATTTGCCTTTTCTATTAGTTCAAAAGCATTAGGACCAAGATTTCCTGTAATGATCACATCAACATTTTCATCAATTAACTGTTGAGCTGCAGCAATACCTGCCCCTCCCTTAGAACTTTGTCCATCATTTTCTACTGCTCTAAATTCATTACTTTCAGTATCATAAATCACAAAATAACTACACCTTCCAAATCTTAAATCAAGGGAACTATCTAAATTTTTCCCATTAGATGAAATTCCTATCTTCATATTATATCACTCTCCCAAATACTATTATTGCCAAAATATAATTGGCATATGCTAATTATATTTTAGCCCTATACTTTATTTTTGTCAAATAGTATTTTTATTATTTGCTGGAAGAATTTTTTATAAGAGTACTTGAAACCAATGCTGTCAACGGAATAGTTAAAACCAATCCTATACTTCCAGCTAAAGAACGAATAGCCTCTGTAGCAATGACATCTAAATTCAATATTTTTGCAATAGAAGTTTCATATGCCATAAATAAGAGAAGTACAGGAATGGAACTACCTGTATATGCAAGAATGAGAGTGTTTGTCATAGTACCCATGACATCCTTTCCAACATTCATCCCTGATTTAAATAGCTCTTTTCTTGTCAAGTTGGGATTTGCTTTATGGATTTCATCCATTGAAGATGCTATTGACATACCTACGTCCATGACAGCTCCCAGTGAACCTAATATGATTCCAGAAAATAACAGACCTCTAAAATCAAAATTTACTTCTTGAGGAATATACATAAGCATCATAGCTTCTTCACTGCTAAGTCCTGTCAATTTCACTTGACTTCCTATATAGTATGCTATAATGCCTGCAACAAGGACCCCACCACTTGTTCCAACAACTGCTGCAATACTTTTTTTGTTAATTCCGCCTACAATAAACATGGTTAAAATTGTAACAACTATAGATATCAATATAGTAATAGGTATTGGATTTGCCCCTTTTAAAATCATAGGTAACAATACCTTTAAAATTGCAAACATAGTAATAGCTAGAGTCACTACAGATTTTAAACCCTTTTTCTTACCTATAATAATAATTAGGAGTATAAATATAATAACTAAATAAAAAATATAATTTTGCCTCATATAATCTGAAATATAAATATTTATGTCTTCCCCTTCAATTTCTTGAATAGAAACTACAACTTTTTCTCCTTTTTCAACAACTATGTTATAGACATCATTTTCAGATAAATTATTTTTTACATCAAATATTTGATTTTTATATTTTCCACTAGTTATTTTCAATTTAACATCTTGATATTGATTTATAAATCCTTCAACTTCTTCTGTCTCTTTTAATTCACTTGCCTCTAATACAATAGCAGTTTCCGTATACATGTCCGAATCGTCAGAAGTTTCTCCATAAACATTTGCAGAAAATAACAATATTATCATACTTATCAATATTAATAGTTTTTTCATTTCTTAACCTCCAATATATGTACCTTTTTCTATTAGTATAACATGTTTTTCCTTTATTTAAAATCCACTACTAAACAACACTTTTTCATAATTATATAAGTTCTGTTTGTCCAAAAAGTTTCATACTTTTTAGTAGGAGGGATAAATCATGAAAAAAATTACTTTTATTATTATCATTATCGTATTGATTCACACTTTAGTTTGGGCTTCCAATAGTCAAAGAGTCCTTGGAAAAGTATTGAAAATAGAAAAAATACAAGATGTTGTTGAACAAGAAACATTGAAAATAGAAATACTAGAAGGAAAACATAAAGGAAAAGTCATAAATGTCACTCGTGAAAGAATGGAATATTCTTCTTTTGATTTTGATCTAAATATAGGTGATCAAGTATTGATGGAACTTTATGAGGACGAAAATGGCTCTTTAAATGGTAGATTTGTAAATGTGTGGAGGGTTGATAAACTCAAAAATCTATCCTTTATATTCATAATATCTATAATACTATTTGGCGGTTTGAAAGGAGTATTGTCTATTTCTTCCTTGCTTTTTTCTGCCTATGTAATAGTAAAATTTATGGTTCCAGGAATCCTTAAGGGATACAATATAATAACTATTTCTATATTCTCTGCTCTAATAATAATAATGGTCAGCTTTGTTCTAATAGCTGGTTTTACTAAAAAAAGTCTTGTCTCAATGTTAGGAACTATGGGAGGAACTATAACTGCTGGACTTCTTGCCTATACTTATTCAAAATTAACAAGCATCACTGGAATGGCTGATGAAAATGTAATGTTTTTAATAACAAATATGGGAATTAAATTAGATTTCAGTAGTCTTTATATGTGCTCTATTCTCATTGGTACCATTGGGGCAACCATGGATGTGAGCATGTCCATAACTACATCAATGTTTGAAATAAAAAAACAATCTCCCAGAATAAAAACCAAAGACCTCCTTCAATCAGGATTCCACATAGGAAAAGATATCATGTCTACAATGGTCAATACTTTGATACTTGCATATGCTGGAAGTTCCATGCCTTTACTCATAATTAACATCATATCTGATACTGAATATATCTATTCTATAAATAGTGAAATATTAGCCATGGAAATAATAAGAGCATTGTGCAGCAGTATAGGATTAGTTATGACAATACCTTTAACTATACTTATAGCTACACATGCGCTTAAATAATTCAAGATTAATACTTACTTTTGCTATTTTAATCGAAATCTTTCAATATCTTGTTTATTGCATCTACTGCATAATTTACATCATCTATAGTATTGAAATGACTAAAGCTAAATCTAACTGTTCCCCTTGGAAATGTTTTTAAAGTTTTATGTGCAGATGGTGCACAATGAAGTCCGCACCTAGTCATAATACCAAAACTATTATATAAACCATAAGATATCTCTCCATTGTCTCTATTGGGGATATCTACAGAAACTACAGCTGTTCTATCTTTTATATCGTTTTTACCTACTATATATAGTTCAGAAATACTTCCTATATCATTTAAGAAATGCTCTAATAAATACAGTTCTTTTTCTCTTATAGCAGCAATTCCCTCTTTTAATATATATTTTAAAGAGGCATTTAATCCATATATGCCTGGAATATTTAATGTCCCAGCTTCAAATTTGTCAGGCATGTATTCTGGTTGTACTTCCTTTTCTGACAAACTACCTGTGCCTCCTTCTATTAAAGTATCAAATTCTGAAACTATATCATCATTTATGATAAATCCTCCAATACCTTGAGGCCCCAGAAGTCCTTTATGACCTGTAAATGCTATAGCATCGGCATTTAGCTCATTATAGTCGATATCCAAAAACCCTGCTGTTTGTGCTGTATCTATGATGAAGTAAAGTCCATTTTCCTTGCATATAGTTCCAACTTTTTTTAAATCCAATATGGTACCACATACATTTGAAGCATAAGTCATGACTATAGCCTTGGTATTTGGTTTTATATACCCTATTATGTCTTCTGGATTTAATTCTCCATATTTATTACAAACAACCCTAGAAAATTCTACTCCTATTTTAGCTAAATTATTTAGTGGTCTCATAACTGCATTGTGCTCCATTGATGAAACTATTACATGATCTCCTGATTTTACTAATCCTTTTATCAATACATTAAGACTTTCTGTTATATTTTTGGTAAATACCACATTTTCAGGTTTGTTAAAATTAAAAAGTTCACATATTAATTCTCTAGTCTCAAAAACAATGTTTTCTGCTTCAAAAGAACTCTTATATGCTCCTCTATTGACATTGCATCCAATATTCAATAAATAATTTGACATGCTCTCTACAACTCCAGGTGCTTTAGGAAATGCAGTTGCACCATTATCTAAATATAAACTCTTCATATTATATACAACTCCTTTTATCGTTCTACGATACATTATTCCCTAATAAAAGGATATATTTATCCTCAAGAATAAACAATAAATATTTAAAACACTTATAGTATACACCAATTGTATAGGAAATTTCTATTATACATTTTAAAAGTTAATTGTTAAGATTTAATTGAATACATTATAATAACTAATTTAAGGAGGTTTTTTTATGAAAGGGAAAAAAGACATTATTATCGCTGGAGGAATAATTGGGTTATTATCCGTATTACTGGTTAAACTTGGAAACCCAGCGAACATGGGATTTTGTATTGCTTGCTTTATCAGGGATATAGCTGGCGGCATAGGCTTACATAGGGCACCCATCGTTCAATATATTCGTCCAGAAGTAATCGGGCTTGTCCTAGGCGCATTCATCATTTCAATGAAAAACAAGGAATTTCAATCAAGAGGAGGTTCATCACCATTCACTAGATTCATTCTAGGAATTGCAGTCATGATAGGCGCTTTAATGTTTTTAGGTTGTCCATTGAGAATGGTATTAAGACTTGCTGGCGGAGACCTAAATGCAATATTAGGAATAGCAGGATTTGTAGTTGGTATATTCGTAGGTGTTTTCTTCTTAAACAAAGGATTCAACCTAAAGAGAAGCTACAATTTACCCAAGTTTGAAGGATATCTTTTCCCAATTGTAAATGTTGGTTTGTTTGTTTTGTTATTATCTGGATTTAGTATGCTTCTATTTAGTGAAGAAGGTCCAGGTTCAATGCATGCTCCTATATGGATTTCACTAATTGTTGGACTAATAGTAGGTGCTCTATCACAAAAAACAAGACTTTGTATGGTTGGTGGAACAAGAGATATGATCATGTTTAAAGACAATTATCTTTTGTCAGGTTTCCTATCAATTCTTGTCTTTGCTTTTATAGGAAATTTAATATTGGGATATTTCAATCCTGGATTTGCAAATCAACCTGTAGCTCATACTGATGGATTATGGAACTTCTTGGGAATGGTTTTGGTAGGATGGGGTTCTGTACTTCTTGGAGGTTGTCCATTGAGACAACTTATATTGGCTGGAGAAGGAAATACAGATTCAGCAGTAACAGTTATGGGAAGTTTAGTTGGTGCAGCAATATGCCATAACTTTGGCCTAGCATCTAGCCCAAAAGGAACTACAACTAATGGTCAAGTAGCAGTAATTATTTGCTTTTTACTAGTTCTCGTTATATCTTTGGTGAACTCAGAAATGCTTGTAAAACAAAATAATCTAAAAAAAGTAAATAACAACTAATATAAAAGGAGTTGAATGTAATGGAGAAAATAGATGTCAGAGGAATGTCTTGTCCTCAACCTGTACTAATGACTAAAAATGCAATAGAAAAACATCCTGAAGGAATAGATATTCTGGTTGATAACAATACTGCAAAAAATAATATCACTAGATTCTTAAAAAATTCAGGATATAAATTAGAATTTAAAAATGAAGAGGAAGATACTTTAATTGTAGTGAGGAAATAATATGAGTGAATATGTAGCAATATTTTTTACCCATTCTGGTGCAATAAAATTTGATCGGAAATTGAAATCATACAATATAGAATGTGAATTGATGCCTGTACCACGTAAACTTAGTTCTAACTGCGGAATAGGCGCAAAATTTAAATATGACAAGGATATAATAGATTTAATAGATGAAGAAATCGAAAAAATATTTATTGTAGAGGGCAAAGAATATAAATTAGTTTACAGTGAATAGAAAAGGCTTCCAATGGAAGCCTTTTTAATTTATATTTTCTTTTATCCTCATCCACATATCTTCAATAGCTTTTTTGGCTATACTTTCATTGTAAAAAATTATAGGTTTTAACTCATTTATAGATTTCATGACCATATCATCATAAGGAATTTTACCTACTAATTTAAGGTCAGTATCATTTATAAAACTTTCTATTTCTTTACTCATTTCTTCATTTATATCATATTTATTTATGCAAACCATAGTATAAACTCCAAAATGTTCACACAAAGTTACAACTCTTTTTAAATCTTCAAGTCCTGACTTAGTTGGTTCTGTCACAACTAGCACCATATCACTTCCTGTTACAGAAGCTATAACAGGACATCCTATTCCAGGAGAACCATCTATTATAGTCAACTTTTTATCTTCAGAAAATCTCTTGGCATTTCTACGAAGAAATGATATGAGAAGTCCAGAAGCATCGCTTCCTATACCCATCTCCGCTCTTGCAATAATACCTTTGTCTGTCTGTGTTATAAATGTATCTGCTGCTTTCTCATCTTCTAATACTATAGCTTCTGTTGGACATACCAATGTACATGCACCACATCCTTCACAGGCAAAAGGATCTATTTGAAAATCCTGAATAGCATTAAACTTGCAAACTTCCTGACACTTTCCACATTTTATACACTTAGAATCATCAATCTTAGCAGTCTTGCCACCATAAAAATCTTTTTTTTCTAAATCCTTACCTTCATAATACATATAAAAATTCGATGCCTCTACATCACAATCTACTCTCATAACATCCTGAGCCAATTCAGATAGTGCTGTAGCAATAGTAGTCTTTCCAGTTCCGCCTTTCCCACTCAATACTACTAATTCCATTTCAACACCGCCTTTGACCTATTTACTAACTCTTCAAAGATAGGTTTAAAATTTGTATTGTCATACAAAATTTCTCCCTTTGAATAAGCTCTAGCTATATCCCTTCTATATGGAATACTCCCTATTATATCTATATTCTCTTCTCTTGAATACCCTCTTGTTATATTCTCCTTTTCATCATCTTTATTTATGATTATTCCGAAGGGAATATGAAACATCCTTACAACTCCTACTGCTATCTTTAAATCATGAAGTCCAAATTTTGTAGGTTCTGTAACCAATATAGCAGAATCTGCATATCTCAAAGTATTGACTACATTGCAAGATGTACCTGGAGGACAATCTATGATATTATTTTCCCCTGATAAATCTTTTAAAAGTTCCTTAATGATTGGCACTGCCATAGGTTCACCTATATTTAAAACTCCTCTGCTACACTCTATATCTCTAACTTTTCCGCTTTCAATTTTACCTATTTCCCTTTTTTCATAATTTATAGCATCATATTTACAAGCAATTTGGCAGGCACCACAACTATGACACAATTTTTCAAAAAGTACAACATTTTTCTTTACATTTGCAAGAGCATTAAATTGACATGCTTCTGCACAAGCCCCACAAGCAGTACATTTGTCATCATCCACAATTGGGTACTCTGTCATCACCTTTTGTATTCTATCTATTTTAGGCTTCAAAAACAAAAAACCATTTGGCTCTTCTACATCGCAATCTATATAATTTGACTTTGATGCAAGAGCAAGATTGGTAGAAACTGTAGTCTTCCCAGTTCCTCCTTTCCCACTAAGTACTGCTATATTCATATATTTTCCTCCTCTGTACCATTTCTCATAATATATAAATCTATACTTCTAAATTATTGTCCTCAACCAAAATTGGCATATGCTAATTATATTTTAATTCTAGCATTTTCTTTTGTCAAATATTATTTTAATCATTATTTCTTCCATGTCTATGTCTTCCTCTAAAACATGGAGAACAGTTTCCATAATTCATATCGCACAGTATATAATCTCCGCCTTCAATTCTCAGTTTTTTCCCATTGACTAAACTATCTGCAACTTTTTTCTTTGCATCAACATACATTCTCTGAACTGTAGAACGTGCTACATCCATTCTTTGTGCACATTCTTCCTGTTCAAGTCCCTCTAAATCTATGAGACGAATAACCTCATATTCCTCTACAGTCAAGAATATAGTTTCCTTATCATCATCCGTTCCATTCAAAGGTCCGAACGTTTTATAATCAGGCATACCACAAACTCTTCTTCGTTTTCTAGGCCTTGGCATACATAAGCACCTCACCTTCTATCAATGCAATTATCACATAATCCACGAAACATAATATCAACATCATTTATTTCTACATCATATTTTTCTTCAATTAAATTATTTGTTTTTAAATATTTTAAAATTATTTCTCTGCCAACAATATCTTTAATAGTTCCACATTTTTCACATTTGAAATGTATATGCAATGGTTTCCTTGCATACATTTTTAATTCATAATAATTCGTATCATCAAATTTAAATTCCTTAAGTATTTCTAAATCTACAAACAATTTTATATTTCTATATACTGTTGAAATTCCAATACCCTTATGTTTCAAAATATTATATATTTCTTCTGCACTCAAATGCTCCTCTTCATTTTTCATAAACTCCATCAATATTTCTCTTCTCTGATAAGTCATCTTGTATCCGGCATCTTCTATTAAGTCTTTGATTAATGAAAAATTTTCTTCACTATAATCATTGAACTTTTCCATTCCATCAACACCCTTTAAAAATTAAATTTATAAAATAACAAAATAGTTATCTAATAAATACTCCATCATATTTTTTTATAGAAAACATCTTTGCAAACATATCACACTTACATAAGAATATATAATATATATTTGCATCTGTTCCATATAATGTTTCAAAATTTCCCTGCCCTTTTGCTATTATTAAATCACTACTAAATAAAGATTTTCTAGTTTCTTCATTGATTTCTTTTATATCTGTACCTGGTATATCTGTGCCATTCTCTACTATCTTCCCAAATTTATCAATTCCAACACTAATAGCATCTTTATATATAACATCATTGAGCACTGGTTCTCCTCTAACAATAATATCTATTTCAATGTCTTTATTTAACTCTTTTATAATTTTTATAAAAAATTTATCAAATACAACCTCACCAGCATTATCTAATATATAGCATAGTTTTTTTACTTTCAAAATCTCTTTTTTAAATATCTCATATGTAGAAATATCTACATCTTGTTTCAATGCAGTATCTATGATTTTTTCTAATAGTTTATCATCTATATTCTTCATAGCTCCAAAATCAATAAAATTACCAACCATTGCATATTTCAATGCTGAAAGAAGCTTGTCATCTGAACTATTGATACTATCCATGATATCTTCTTCAATTAATAGCATTTTCTTATTATATATTTCCTTTTCTTCGAAATACAAATCATCAATGTTTATACTTTCTTTTAATATTCTCATTAACCTTGAATTTAAAAAAGGTGCAGTTACATCATCTGGATAAGAACTCATTTCTTTTAATACTTTTTTTGTAAATACAAATCTTTCTTCCTCATCATCTACATACTTACAAAACAATTCATATGTTTTATTTATTATACAATATATACATTCTGTCGCTACCTTCATGAATTTCCTTACCTTTCTTTAATATTTTAATATAATGTCTGATTTTATTTGTTCAGCACTTTCTCAATTATATCGACACAATCATCTATATAATTTTGACTAAACTTTTCAATTTCCCCATTATCACACAATTGTGCAATCATGGGGTCTATAGGAAGTCTACCAAGAAATCTTATTCCCATATCTTCTGCTATCTTTTCTGCTTTACTTTCTCCAAAAATATTTATTTTCTCCTTGCAATGTGGACATATTATATAACTCATGTTTTCAATTATTCCCAAGATAGGAATATTCATTTCCATCGCCATATTGTATGCTTTTTTTACAATAAGAGAAACTAAATCTTGAGGAGAAGTCACAATTATTATACCATCAAGATCTACTGTTTGAAACACCGTAAGTGGTACATCCCCCGTTCCTGGCGGCATATCAAAAAATAAATAATCTAAATCTTTCCATATAGTATCTGTCCAAAACTGTTTAACTGTATTTCCTATTAGTGGACCTCTCCATATTACCGGAGAATCTGGTTGATCTAAAATTAAATTAATTGACATAAGCTTAATTCCACTATGAGTTACAACTGGATAAATACCTGTTTCACTAATTTTAGCCTTATAATTATCTCCTCCAAACATTTTCGGTATAGATGGACCAGTAATATCAGCATCTAATATTCCAACATTATAATCTTTTTTATTCATCATGACAGCCAACAAAGCTGTTACAAGAGATTTCCCTACTCCACCTTTCCCACTTAAAACAGCCACTTTTCTCTTTATATTGTTCATTTTATTTGTTTCGCATCTAAAATCTTCAATATTGTGCTTCTTTTCATTCATTTTTCACACTCCTCATTTATTAATGATCTATTGATTTTTCATCTTCAAGAAAAGCTCTATCTATATTTTCATCAATTAGATATGATTTAATAGTAATCATAATATCCCAAACCTCTCCCAGTTAATGGGCCCATTCCTAATGTTCCAGTTCCATTTCTACTTGGCATTTTATAACCTCCTTTTTGTTTTGGGTTTATGTTCTTTATAATTATATTGTATATCATTATCGACATATGTCAATAACTTTTTTTGTAATTTCAAAAATAAACTAATAGTTTATTACTTCATTGATTATCTTTTTTTTGTCTTTAGGTAATGTTCCTTTAATCTTTATTATATTTGTTGGATGTGTTGTATCAAATATGGTTGGAACCTTAGGTTCAAGATTTTCTAAAAGGGTTTTTATTTCTATTAGTCGCTCTTTTCTATATGAAGGAATAAAATCGCCTCTTTTTACCATATTACTTAATTCTGTCCCATGAAAAACTGTTAGATTCATAGTAATAATCTTATTTGTTATAAATTGATTAATCATTTTAGCAGTTGCAACCGCATTATCTATAGATTCCCCTTCCCCAGCTATCCCATACATAACTATAGTGTTGAATGATAATTTTGCTTCATTTAGTTTCTTTGCCTGTTTAATTGCTTCTTTTACCGTATGACCTTTATTCATCAATTTTAAAACATCATCCCTGCCTGTTTCAAAACCAATATAAAGTAGTCTAAGTCCTGCATCATGAAGAGTAGATAGTTCTTCAACTGAATATTTAGATATGATTTTTATGGACGCATATGAAGCTACACAAGCACAATATGGTAAATATTGATGTATCAAATCCAACAATTGTTTCATTTTATCAAATCCTATTGACATAGGATCTGCACCTGTCAAAAATACTTTTTCAGTATAGATATATCCATTTAACAATTGCATTTCTATATCTGAAATTGGAATCTCATAGTATTTATCATCTTTATACATAGAACAAAATGCACATTTGTTATATGCACATCCAGATGTTACTGGTAATAAAATAGTAGTCATCTCATCTTGTGGATAATAAACTGTATCTTTTTTATACATAATTCCTAGTTTATAGCTAGATAGTTATACATCTAGCTATAAATCAGGGTTTCACCTACCTTTACTTTTTTTAAATTTCACTCTATTTCCTTTATTAGTTTTTATTCACCATTTCTTTTGCAATTTGAATCATAATGGCACATTCTATTCTCTTCTTCTGCAAAATACATGCTAATTCATTTGGCATTGTAATATCACCATTTGAATAGAAAGCATTTGCATGACATCCTCCTGAACAAAATAGTTTAGCCCAACAATTTTTACATTTTTGTTTAGTCAATA
Source organism: Sporanaerobacter acetigenes DSM 13106 (assembly GCF_900130025.1). Lineage (NCBI taxonomy): Bacteria > Bacillati > Bacillota > Tissierellia > Tissierellales > Sporanaerobacteraceae > Sporanaerobacter > Sporanaerobacter acetigenes. Next base: position 140,426 of record NZ_FQXR01000006.1, read on the forward strand.
TATTAGTATTTTTAAATTTCTCTCCCATTTCTACACTATTTATACCATTATATATATCTCCAGCAATAAAATCTTTTTCTCCAACAAATTGATGACATGGGTACAATTCTCCAATAGGAGACACAGCAAAATATTCAACACCAGCTCCACAAGCCATTATCCTTTTAAATAAACATGGCCCATCATATAAGTCAATATTAAAATGATAAAAACGGAAATCTAAACCTTCATCTAACCATTTTAAATATTCCACTGCTAATTTTTCATATTCACTAAGTATTTCAGGAATATCATCTTCATCAAAAAACATATCTTGCCCAGTTCCTACTACTGGTTCAACCGAAATTTCTTTAAACCCAAGATCAGCTAGGCGTCTTACATCTTTAGAAAAATCCTTATTTCTTTTCGTAAATGTCCCTCTCACAAAATATCTTTTATTACCTCTACCATTTACAAGCTTTTGTGCCAAAGGCACAATCCTATCATATGTTCCATTTTTATTTATATCATATCTAATTGAATCGTGAATTTCTTTTCTTCCATCAATACTAATAACTACATTATCCATATATTCATTTATATAATTAATTTTTTCATCATTTAACAAAACCCCATTTGTTGTAATCGTAAAATAAAATTTTTTATTTTTTATTTTTTCAATACTTCGTCCATATTCAACAACTTTTTTAACTAAATCGAAATTTAATAGTGGTTCTCCTCCAAAAAAATCAATTTCTATATTATATCTATCTCCAGAATTATTTACTAAATAATCAACCGCTTTCAATGCTACTTCTTCACTCATAAGACTCCTACCACTTTTATAATTGCCTTTTGATGCAAAACAATATTCACATCTTAAATTGCAATCATGTGCCACATGAAGACATAAGGCTTTTAAAGAATGAGAATAATTCATATTACAAGCTAATTCTTCAAGACTTTCATTTGATGTAAACAAAAGTTCATTTTCTTTTAATTCTTCAATTTCCTTATAAGCTTCAACTATATCTTCCGTATCATACATACCATCTAAACAACTAATTATATAATCTAATGACTTAAACTCCTGCATTTCTTTCAAAATATGAAAACTAATATCATCCAGCAAATGAATACTTCCACTATTTTCATCTATTGCAATATTATACCCATTTAATGTATATGTGTGAACCATATTATAATATTCCCTCCCTCTAATAAAAAAATCATTGGGGAAATAGGAAAAAATCCTATTCCCCCAATATCTTATTTATCTTCATCTAATGTTTCGTTTATTTCTTTAAGTCTTGCCTCGAGCATTGCTTTTTCATCTTCAAGAAAAGATCTATCTGTGTTTTCATTAACTGAATAATATCCTCTCCCATATCCTAATCTTGGTCTTCTATAAGAAAAATATCCTCTTCCACATGGTCCTAATCCTCTCCCAGTTAATGGGCCCATTCCTAATGGTCCAGTTCCATTTCTACCTGGCATTTTATAACCTCCTTTTTTATTTTGGGTTTATGTTCTTTATATCTATATTATATATCATTATTGGCATATGTCAATAACTTTTTTTGTAATTTTTCGATTGTGTTTGAATTGACAATAATATAGTGTATTTATATAATATAAATGAAAGGATACATTTAATTAGTGTATCGGTATATTAATATTAATTTATTTTAGAGGTGATATATATGAAGGATTTTAAATATGTTTATGGACCTGTACCTTCAAGAAGAATGGGACTTTCCATCGGAATAAGTCCTATAGCTAAAGGGCACTGCAATTTTTCTTGTATATATTGTCAATTGGGAAGAACGAGGTGCATGACAAATAAAAGAGAAGAGTTTTTTAATTGCAATGAAATAGTTGAAGAGTTTAAAACATATTTAAATGATGAGATTGTTTTTGATGTGGTCACAATAGTAGGCGAAGGTGAACCTACACTATATTCTAATTTAGGCCATTTAATTAAAGAATTAAAACTTATTACAAATAAACCTATAGCAGTTATAACAAATGGAGCACTAATGTCAAATAGTTTAGTAAGAGAAGAATTAAAAAATGCAGATATAGTACTTCCTTCTTTAGATGCTTGTGATGAGGAAATGTTTAAAAAAATAAATAGACCATATGGAAATATAAAATTTGATGAAATAGTTGAAGGGTTAAGAGCTTTTTCTAAGGAATATAATGGACAATTATGGATTGAAACAATGATTGTAAAAGATATTAATGATAACAAAGAATTCTTCTTAAATCTTGAAAAATTGTTAAATACAATAAGTTATCATAGATTGTATATTAATTCTCCTGTCAGACCTCCAGCAGAAAGTTTCGTGGAACAACCTTCAAAAGAAAGTATAAAGGAAGCTGTTTCAATATTGGGAGGAATATCTATAGATGAACTAGTATCTGAAGGCTTCTATAGTGAAATAAAAGATGATTATGAGGCCGTTATGAGCATTATTAAAAGACATCCAATGAACCAATTTGAAATAAAATCTTTTATAGAAAAAAGAGGAAATCCTAATATAAGAGAATTTTTTCAAAGACTAGATAATGATGACAATATAGAAGTGATAAATTATAAAAATTATTGTACTTATAGATTGAAATGAAAGGGGAATCCATATGAAAAATCCTATAAAAAAAGTAGCAGCTATTCATGATTTATCTGGATATGGAAGAGCTTCACTTACAGCAATAATACCAATACTTTCATCCATGAACATACAAGTATGTCCTTTCCCTACAGCAATTCTATCAAATAATACTGGAGGATTTGAAAGCTTCTCATTTGTAGATTTGACAGATTCAATGGAAGATTATATGAATCATTGGACAAAGGAAAACATTAAATTTGACTGTATTTATAGTGGTTTTTTAGGGTCTTCAAAACAAGTTGATATAATTTTAAACTTTATTGAAACTTTTAACAATAATTCTTCCATGATTGTTGTAGATCCTGTTATGGGGGACAATGGAAAACTATATCCTACTATAAATGAAGATATAATTGAAAAAATGAAAATATTAGTAAAAAAATCAGATATTATAACTCCAAATCTTACAGAAGCTACATATCTATTGGAAAAATCATATACTAAAGACATTAACGAAAATAAAATTAAAAAAATGCTACTAGATTTATCAAATATGGGACCTAAAATAGTTATTATTACAAGTGTTCCTGATACCATTATACCCGACAATATAAATGTTTTAGCATATGATAAGGAAAGTAGCAAATTTTGGAAAGTAGGATGTAAATATATTCCCGTAGAATTTCCTGGCACTGGAGATGCATTCACCAGTGTACTAATAGGAAGCCTACTTAATGGTGATAGTTTACCTATAGCATTAGAACGAAGCATGCAATTTATCTCTACTAGTATTAAAGAAAGTTATGGATATAATTATCCAAGGAGAGAAGGAATTTTATTGGAAAAAACTCTTGATATTTTAAAAATGCCAATTATGAATAGCAACTATGAATTATTAGAATGATAGATATAAAAAATTCTAGCCTCATAATATAAAATTATAGAGGCTAGAATTTTTTATGTTTACTTTTTTTCCCTTTCATCATTTTCTTCATAATACTCATATATGCATTGGTCCAATTTTTGACTTATTTTTAATATGATTTCCTTATTTAGATTCATATTCATCGCATTATTTAAAATGCTTCTTGTCATTTCGACTTTATCTTTTTTGTTCACTATCTCCACTCCCTTATAAATAATTCCCTATATGATTTTATATTAAATATTTACTAATTGCAAATATTTAATATATGCAATTAGCAAATTAAAATATTGACTAAAATCCGTTAAAGTATATTATGAATAGGGAGTGGAAAAAATGGACGACAACATACAAATAAATAATGTGGCTATTGGTCAAAGAATGAGAGAAGAAAGATGCAAATTAGGTCTCTCACAAGAAGAACTTGCAGAAATAATAGGTCTTTCAAATTATTATATTGGACAATTAGAACGAGGAGAAAGACAGATGAGTCTCCCAACATTGGTTAAAATATCCAAATGTTTGCATGTATCTTTGGATTATTTAGTATTAGGAAATAATTTATGTGCTGTTGGTTCTGTAAAAGAATCCTCTGATATTTATATTTCATCTAGCAATAAAGATACAGAATTGGAAAATTTATTAAAGAAATGTTCTCCAGAAGAACTAGAACTTTTCAAAAAACTCATGAAAACTGTTCTTCCTTATATATAATAAAAAAGGCTTCCAATGAAAATATTAAAAATCAAGGAAGCCTTTTTTGAATTTTTAATTTATTACAAAAACCATTAATTTCTCATTGTTGCTTTTAGCCTGTGAGGTTTTAATATCAATTGAATTGCATCTATTATATTATTCACCACGATATCAGCAGAAATTAGTGCTTTGGAAAAACAGCCTTCGCTTCCTATAACTGCTATAGAAAGTCTACTCATTTGAAACATTTCTATATCATTTCTTCCATTGCCTATAGAAACTGTTTTATATTTTCCTATTTTCTCAACAAATTTTCTCTTATGTATAGTTGCCTCTTCTCCATCAAAAACTTCAATTTCTGCTGGAAGATGCTCGCACTGATTTCTCACAGTTCCATTGGTATCTGCAGTTAATACATAAACTTTTATACCCTTACTTACTAATTCTAAAATTAGTTCTCCTACCCCTTCAATCAAGATTCCATCTTCAGCTATTGTGCCATTGTAATCAAATACCACATTTTCTATTTCTATATTTTTATATCCTGGTATATCAACTTTCATCATCTTTCACTTCCTCAACTATTTTTATTTTAACTACAAAAGAAAAAGGTGGCAAAGCAAATATCCTTGTGCCACCTTTATTTCCCGGGAAATTATTTATTCTACTGTAACTGATTTTGCTAAATTTCTTGGTTTATCTACATCACAACCTCTTTCTGTTGCTACATAATATGCAAGAAGTTGCAATGGTATGACAGCCAATGGAGCTGTAAGTTCATCTATTGCTGATGGTATATATATGATAAAATCAGCCACACCTTTAATTTCAGTATTTCCCTCTTTAGCTAGAGCTATAGTATAAGCTCCTCTAGCTTTTACTTCCTTTATATTGCTAATCATTTTATCATATAGAAAATCTTGAGTAGCTAAAGCTAAAACAGGAGTATTTTCTTCTATTAAAGCTAATGTACCATGTTTCAATTCCCCAGCTGCCATTGCTTCTGAATGAATATATGACACTTCTTTCAGCTTCAAGCTTCCTTCCATAGCTAAATAATAGTCAAACCCTCTACCTATATAGAATATGTCACTACTTTTTGATATATAAGAAGCGGCACTCTTGATATTAGATTGGCTTTCAAGAATTTTTTCTATCTTTTCAGGAAGAACTTTTACTTCTTCCAATACCTTTTTATACTCAAACTCATCTATGGTTCCTTTCATATCTGCCATATAGAGAGCAATCAAAGCTAATGATACAACTTGAGTTGTATAGGCCTTGGTTGAGGCTACTGCTATTTCTGGCCCTGCCCAAGTATAAAATACATAGTCAGCTTCTCTTGATATAGAACTTCCAACTACATTGCACACTGCAAGTACCTTTGCTTTCTTTTCTTTTGCCAATCTCAATGCAGCCAAAGTATCTGCTGTTTCTCCAGATTGGCTTACAACTATCATAAGTGTTTTTTCATCTATAAATGGATTGTTGTATCTAAATTCTGATGCTATATCCGTCAACACAGGTATTCTTGCATACTTTTCTATAAGTGCTTTCCCTACAAGTCCTGCATGATATGCAGTCCCACAGGCAACTATATATATTTTTTCAATATTTTTTATATCTTCACTTTTTATGTCTATATTATCCAAATTGATTTTTCCACTATCGTCTATCCTAGACATTAATGTATCTTTAATTGCCTTTGGTTGTTCAAATATTTCTTTTATCATAAAGTGGTCATAGCCACCTTTTTTAGCTTCATCTATATCCCATGTAACTTTATAAACTTTCTTTTGGATAGGATTTCCTTCAAAATCCATAATAGATACATGGTCTTTAGTGATTTCAGCCATTTCACCATTTTCTAAAATATATATATCCTTTGTCCAATCTATAACTGCAGGTATATCTGAAGCAATAAAGTTTTCTCCTTCTCCAAGACCTATAATGAGTGGACTATCTTTTCTTACAGCTATGAGCTTGTCTTTTTCATCTAAGGACAAAACTCCAAGTGCAAAAGCTCCTTTAAGTTTTTTTATTGCCTTCATAACTGCTTTCTTCAAGTCTCCATCATAGTACATATCTATTAGATAAGGAATGACTTCTGTATCTGTTTCTGATACAAAGCTATATCCACTTTTTTTAAGTTCCTCTTTTATTTCCAGATAGTTTTCAATGATTCCATTGTGAACTACTGCAATATTTCCTTTATGATTTACATGAGGATGTGAATTTACATCTGAAGGTTCCCCATGAGTAGCCCACCTAGTATGGCCTATTCCTACATGACTATCTATTGAAATTTCTTCTAAGTTTTCTTCTAAGTTTTTTAGTCTTCCTTTACATTTGACTATTTTCATTTCATCTTTATTTACAACAGCTATTCCTGCCGAATCATATCCTCTATATTCTAATTTTTCTAATCCACGGGTTAATACATCTATAGATTTTTTATCACCTATATATCCCACTATTCCACACATTTTGATTACCTCCAAAATCAAAGTAAGATTACCACTTGGTCTTTTTTGTCCCTACAATCACTCATAGGTTTTGTAAAACCATATGGATAGTGGCATACCCCAGGGCATCCGCCGAAGACTTCGATAGACCCTGTCCTCGTCAACTTAAGTTTTTCTTAAGTTCGGGCGCTTTAGATTATATTTTTTCACTTCATTATAAGGCTAATGAACTATCTCCTAGCCTTTCTTCTATTAAATTTGCAAGATCAGTTGCCACATTTAGTATTTCCTTCTCATCTTTTGCTTCTATCATGACACGTACCAATGGTTCAGTTCCTGATGGTCTTATGACAACTCTTCCTTCTCCATGAAATCTTTCTTCTATCTTTTCTATTTCATTTTTTATTGTTTCATCTTCTAAATAAGAATACTTTAATTCACTCTTAACTTTTGCATTTACAAGAACTTGTGGAAAACTAGTCATCATACTACTCAATTGTGACAATTTCTTTCTAGTGTCTTTCACTACGGAAATTAGTTGCAATGCTGTTAAAAGACCATCTCCAGTAGTATTGTGTTCTAAAAATATTATATGGCCTGATTGTTCTCCCCCTAAAACGTATCCATTCTTTAGCATTTCTTCAATTACATATCTATCTCCAACTTTTGTCTTAACTACATTCATATTGTTTTCTTTTAGGTATACATCAAGACCCATATTGGTCATAACTGTCCCAACTACTGTATCTTTTGATAATTTTCCTTTTCTCTTGAGCTGTGATCCACAAATAGCTAATACATGATCTCCATCTACAATATTGCCACATTCATCAACAGCTATAAGTCTATCTGCATCTCCATCAAAAGATAGTCCTATATCTGCATTTGTTTTCAACACTAAATCCTTGACCATATCTGGATTTGTAGAACCACAGTTTACATTTATATTCACTCCATTTGGCTCATAATTTATAACTACTATTTCAGCATTTAATTCTTTAAGTAATTTTGGAGCTATTTCATATACTGCACCATTTCCACAATCTACAGCAATTTTCAGTCCACTAAAATCTGTATTTATGCTTTTCTTTAAATGGTCCATATAATCTCTTGCTCCATCATCTACTACAATCCTTTTTCCTATATCTCCAGCTATTGGTCTATACTCTACAGTTTCTGGAGCAAAAATAAATTCTTCTATTTTTTCCTCAACATCATCATTTAACTTGTAACCACTTTCATTAAAAAATTTGATTCCATTGTATTCTACTGGATTGTGAGAAGCAGATATAACTATTCCACTTATTGCATTGTACTTTCTTGTTAAATAAGCTACTGCAGGAGTAGGTACTATTCCTACACTTATAACATCTAATCCTACAGAACAAATTCCAGCAATCAATGCAGCTTCAAGCATATCTCCTGATTTTCTTGTATCTCTTCCCACTACTATTTGACCGCTTTCACCATTGGAAAGAACAAAAGCTCCTGCTCTTCCTATTTTAAAAGCTAGTTCTGGAGTCAGCTCATCATTTGCTATACCCCTTACTCCATCTGTTCCAAATAATTTTCCCATCTAAATTCCTCCTTGTAAAAAATGTAACACTAATATAATATCATATACCTTTTTTATACACAATTTTTTATTTTTATATTTTTTTATCAATAGGATATTTTTTTAAAGCTAATTCTTTCAATTTATCTATCTCATTGAATTCAGGATTTTCCATCACTTTTCCTAATAGATATTCAAATATCTCACCAATTTCTGGTCCTTCTATATATCCCATTTCTATCAAATCTTCACCATTTATATGAAGATGTTTTATTTCATAAGCTTCATTTTTAGACAAAATTTTTTTTATTCTCTTTTCCATATCTACAATACTTTCAATTGATGCATCTTTGTTGGAACATTCTCTATCTGCTTTTTGCAATAAAAAAAGGTCCCCAATATTTTCTTCCCCTACTCTTCTTATGAGTCTTTTTAATCCCTTATCTTTGAATGTGCCATGATGGGTCATATGGTTTTCAATAAGTATAGATACATCCTCTATCATTTTCTTTGAAAATTTAAGTCTTTCTAATGCAGTTTTTGCAATTTTTGCTCCTACCTTGTCATGACCATAAAAATGTCCTACTCCTTCTTTATCTACTGACAAAGTATGAGGTTTGCCAACATCGTGAAAAAGAGCTGCCAGTCTTAGCTTAAGTATTGGTGGAGTATTGTCTACTACACATAATATATGATTATAAACATCTCTTTCATGATGGGGGTTTTTCTGATCAAATCCAATTGTTGGAACTAGTTCAGGAAGTACAATTTGAAATATTCCAATGCTTCTCATAACTTCCAAACCAATTGAAGGTTTACCACTCATAAGTATTTTAACAAATTCTTGATTTATTCTCTCCATACTTACTTGTGAAATTTTTTCTCCATACTTTTTACAGGCAAGAAAAGTTTCTTCTTCTATCTCAAAATCTAATACCGTAGAAAATCTCACAACCCTAAGAATTCTTAAATAATCTTCCATAAATCTTTTTTCAGGATTGCCCACACATTTTACTACTTTTTTACCTATAGCTTCAACTCCTCCAAAAGGATCTATTAGACCTTTATCTTTATTATATGCCATAGCATTTATAGTGAAATCTCTTCTAGATAAATCTTCTTCAATTGTAGAAACAAACTTTACCCATTCAGGTCTTCTACCATCTACATATTCACCTTCAGTCCTAAAAGTCGTAATCTCAACACTAGCTTCATCAAGATGGATAATTATAGTTCCAAATTGTTTTCCTACATCTATAGTTTTTTTATCTTTAAATACTTCTTCTATTTCTTCAGGAAGAGCATTGGTCCCTACATCAAAATCATTTGGTATATTCCCAAGAAGTATATCTCTTATACATCCTCCTACAATATAGGATTCATATCCTTTTTCTTCTAGTCTATCCATTATAAATTTCACATATAGAGGTGTCTCAATTTTCATCTTATCACTCCAAACATTATGATATTTTAAGTATATCATAGTATTAGGAAGAGACAAATATTATATGCAAAAAGGCTTTGAGTCAATTCAAAGCCTTTCATAAAATTATTTATCTTTCATATTTCTTTAAAAGTATAGCAGCATTGTGTCCCCCAAATCCTAATGAATTTGACAATGCATAATTTATCTCCCTTTTTACAGCCTTGTTTGGAGTATAATCAAGATCACATTCTGGGTCAGGTGTCTCGTAATTTATAGTTGGAGGTATAATTCCCTCTTCCATAGCAAGAACTGTAGCTATTGCTTCTATCCCACCTGCTGCTCCTAAAAGATGTCCTGTCATAGATTTTGTTGAACTGATAGCAAGTTTATATGCATGATCTTTAAACACTTTTTTGATTGCAAGTGTTTCCAATTTATCATTGTAATAAGTACTGGTTCCATGAGCATTTATATAATCAACTTGATTAAAATCAACACTTGCTTCTTCTAGTGCAAGTCTCATTGCCTCTGCTGCTCCTTTTGCTTCAGGATCTGGTGCAGTAATATGATATGCATCAGAAGTTGCTCCATAGCCAATCACTTCTCCATATATGTGAGCATTTCTCTTTAATGCATGTTCTAGCTCTTCAAGTACTATTATTCCTGCTCCTTCTCCTATGACAAATCCATCTCTATCTTTGTCAAAAGGTCTACTTGCTTTTTCTGGTTCCTCATTTCTTGTAGAAAGTGCCTTCATTGAACAAAATCCTGCCACAGCTATAGGACTTGCTGCTGCTTCACTACCTCCTGTGATTATCACATCAGAAACACCTTTTTGTATCATTCTGAAAGATTCTCCTATTGCATGATTTCCTGATGCACAAGCTGTAGTAATGGTAAAACTTGGCCCTTTAAAACCATACATCATAGTTACTTGACCTGGTCCCATATTGGATATCATCATAGGAATAAAAAATGGGCTTACTCTTCTAGGTCCTTTTTCCATAAGCTTTGTATGTTCTGCTTCCAGTGTTTCTATGCCACCTACTCCAGAACCTAAAATGACTCCAACTCTTTCTTTATCAATACTTTCCAAATCCAATTTGCTATCTTCCAATGCCAATTTAGTAGCTGCAACCGCAAATTGAGCAAATTTATCCATACGCTTTGCTTCTTTTTTGTCCATATATTCTTCTGGATGAAATTCTTTTACTTCAGCTCCAATTTTACTTGTATAGCCTTCTGTGTCAAAGTTTGTTATATAGGATATCCCAGATTTACCTTCTATAAGGGAATTCCAATACTCTTCTTTTCCAATTCCTATTGACGTTATAGGGCCTAATCCCGTTATAACTACTCTTCTCAATTGTATTACCTCCAAATATTTTTAGGCTATTTTTGACTCAACATATTCTACTATATCTTTTATATTTTTGAATTTTTCTGCATCCTCTTCAGGAATTTCTATATCAAATTCATCCTCTATACCCATCATTACTTCTACTGCATCTAGTGAATCTGCTTCTAAATCATTCATGATTGATGCTTCAGGTTTTATACTTTCTACTTCTTCTATTTCTAATTGTTCAGCTATAATCCCTCTGACTTTTTCAAATATATCCATTTTAAACTCCTCCCTCAATTTTAATTTACATTAGCATTCCGCCATCAACATTTATTACTTGACCAGTAATATAATCTGACTTTTCACTACATAAAAATGCCACTACATTTGCAATATCCTCAGGCTTCCCAGCCCTTTTTAGTGGTATACCATTTATCATTTCATCCTTTATCTTATCATTTAAAATATTTGTCATGTCAGTTTCCACAAATCCTGGAGCTACTGCATTTACGTTTATACCACGACTACCTAATTCCTTTGCTATAGATTTGGTAAAACCAATAATTCCAGCTTTAGAAGCACTGTAGTTTCCTTGACCCGCATTTCCAGATATGCCCACTACTGAAGCTATATTTACAATTTTTCCAGACTTCTTCTTGAGCATACCTCTTGCAACAGCCTTAGTACACAGATATGCTCCTCTTAAATTGGTACTTATGACATCATCCCATTCTTCTAATTTCATCCTCAAGAGGAGATTATCTTTTGTAATTCCTGCATTGTTGACAAGTATATCAACAGATCCAAATTCATTGTTTACTATCTCAATCATATCATTTATGTCTTTTTCATTTGACACATCAGCCTTAATTGCCAAGCCTCTCACATTGCTTTTCTCTACTTCAGCTATCACCTCCTTTGCATTAACTTCATTATTTATATATGTTATAACTACGTTGGCACCTTGTTTTGAAAGTTCTATTGCAATGGCTCTACCTATACCTCTAGAACCTCCAGTTATCAATGCTGTTTTGCCTTTTAAATTCAATTTCATGCCTCCTTGTCAAAAAAATCACATATTTTTTCAAAACCCTCTATATTACTGACACTAAAAGTATTTACCTCTTTGTTGGCAGTTTTTGCTATTCTTTTGACAAATCCAGTAAGACTCTTTCCAGGTCCAATTTCAATAAAAGTATCTACCCCACTATCTAGCATAGTATTTACTGAATCACACCATAGTACTGAATTACTAACTTGACGTACGAGGCTTGGAACAACTTCACTTTTATCAACAAGTGGTTTTGCATCTACATTTGTCACAACTACTTCTTTTAAATCATTTATTTTAACTTTGCCTAATTCTTCTTTCAATTTTTCACCAGCAGGTTTAAGCAAACTAGAATGAAAAGGAGCACTCACCGGCAACAATACTACTTTCTTTGCACCTAGTTTTTTTGCTTCTTCTGCCGCCAAATTCACTGCTTCAATTTCTCCAGAAATAACTATCTGTCCCGGACTATTATAATTAGCTATTTCTACTATACCATATTTGCTTACACTATGGATAGCCTCTAACACCTTTTCCTTTTCTAATCCCAATATAGCTGCCATTCCACCTTTCCCTAATGGAACAGCTTCTTGCATATATTTCCCTCTTTTCTTTACTAGAGGAACTGCTTCACTAAAACTCATTGCTTCAGCACTTACCAATGCAGTATATTCGCCTAAACTAAGTCCTGCTGCATAGTCACAATGTATTCCTCTTTCTTCAAGAGCTTTAAGCATGGCAACACTTGTTGTAAGTATTGCAGGTTGAGTATTTTCTGTTTTAATCAATTCTTCATCTGGTCCTTCAAAACAAATCTTTTTCATATCCATTCCCAAGCTATCATTTGCTTCTTCATATACCTCTTTTGAAGTAGAAAAATTCTCGTAGAAGTCTTTGCCCATGCCTACAAATTGAGCTCCTTGACCTGGAAAAATAAAAGCTATTTTCCCCATATTATTCACTCCTTTTAAATTTATCTAATATATTAAATTCTATTTCTGCTTCCCTCATAATATCTTCTATGATTTTACTACATGGTTTTATGTCTTTTATAAGACCTGCAATTTGTCCCGCCATTAGAGAACCATTATCTACATCTCCATCTATAACAGCAAGTCTCAATCTACCTGAACCCAATTTTTCTAACTCTTCAAATGAAGTGCCTTTTTCTTCAAGTTCTAAGTATTCTTTTGTAAATTTATTTTTTATAACTCTCACAGGATAACCCGTACTTCTTCCTGTAACTATTGCATCTCTATCTTTAGCTTTCACAATAATTTTTTTATAATTCTCATGAGCTATACACTCAGTTGAACATACAAATCTAGTACCAATTTGCACGCCTTCTGCTCCTAAAGACAATGCTGCTAAAAACCCTCTGCCATCTGCAATCCCACCAGCTGCAACTACTGGAATATCTACTGAATCAACAATTTGTGGTACTAAAGACATAGTAGTCAATTCTCCAATATGTCCACCAGCTTCTGTTCCTTCAACTATTAAAGCATCAACACCTTCTCTTTCAAGTCTTCTAGCTAATGCTACAGTAGGAACTACTGGCAAAACTTTTACTTCAGCATTTTTAAGTTTTTCTATATATTTACCTGGATTTCCAGCCCCTGTAGTCACTACCGGAACTCTTTCTTCACATACTAAATCTATAATATCTTCAGCAAAAGGTGACATAAGCATTATATTTACCCCAAAGGGTTTATCGGTATTTAATCTTAATTTTCTTATTTCCTCTTTAATCACTTCTTTTGGTGCATTTCCAGCTGCTATAATTCCTAATCCCCCTGCTTCTGACACAGCTTGAGCTAATTCATGAGTTGCTACCCAAGCCATTCCTCCCTGAATAATTGGATACTTTGTATTTAATGTTTCACACAATCTTGTATTAAACATATTTCACCATCCTTTATTTAATCCATTTCAAAAGTACTGAAGCCCATGTGAGCCCTGCACCAAAGGCCACCAATAAAACTACATCATCTTTTTTTATAAGATCTTTGTGATAAGCTTCATCTAAAGCCATAGGAATTGATGCTGAAGATACATTGCCATACTTATCCAAATTCACATATACTCTTTCTTTAGGTACTTTGAGCCTTTTAGCTGCAGAATTTATAATTCTTATATTGGCCTGATGTGGAACAAGAAAATCTATATCTTCTAAATTCATATTTGCTTTTTTTAAAGCTTCTAAAGAAGCCCTTTCCATTGCTCTTACAGCAAATTTAAATACTTCCCCTCCGTCCATATGTACGTAGTGAAGTCTTTCGTCTATTGTTTCATGGGATGCAGGCATCCTAGAACCTCCCGCTGGTTGAGTAAGAAAATGTCCACTAGCTCCATCTGCACCCAAATCATACGAAAGAATACCACTTCCGTTTTCACATCTTTGCAAAATACAAGCTCCTGCCCCATCTCCAAATAGTACGCATGTACTTCTATCCTCCCAATCAAGTATTTTAGATAAGACTTCAGAGCCAATAACTAACACAGTCTTATAAGCTCCTGTAGCTATAAAATTTGATCCTATAGCTAGTCCATATAAAAATCCTGAGCAACCTACAGAGATGTCAAAAGCAGCAGCATTGTCTGCACCTATATTTTTTTGTACTATACAAGCTGTTGATGGAAAAGCCATATCAGGTGTAACTGTAGCTATAAGTATTAAATCTATATCCTTAGAGTCAATTTTTGCATCTTTTATAGCTCTTTTAGCAGCCTCTGTACATAAATCTGATGTAGCTGTATTTTTATCTGCAATTCTTCTTTGTCTAATACCAGTTCTTGTCTTTATCCATTCATCTGATGTATCTACTATTTTACTTAAATCATCATTAGTCACTACATTATCTGGTACACAACTACCTAATCCTGTAATGCCTACAGAATATAAATTATTCAAAAATATGCACCTCCTGTACATAAACCAAGAATAATATGGTATAATCTATTTATTGACATGTCATATTGTCATTCTTCATAGATGGTCTATACAATATGCTAAATTTTTATTATTGAAATTTTTTATCCCAATTTTATGGAAACTTTATGAAGTTTTTTATTGAACTTTAAAAAATAGTATATAATATTCTCCAAAATATTTCAACCTTTATCCATCTAATTCCAATAATATTTTTGTGAGGTGATCTTATGACAAATGTATTAAATATAAATGAAGTAAAAAAAATAATTCCTCATAGATATCCTTTTCTCATGGTAGATAGCGTAGAAATAGTTTCACCTGGAAAATTGGGAATAGGATATAAAAATGTAACTATCAACGAACCATTTTTCCAAGGCCATTTTCCTGATGAACCTATTATGCCTGGAGTTTTAATAGTAGAAGCTATAGCACAAGTAGGAGCCGTTGTCATATTAAGTGAAGAAAGATTCAAGGGAAAAACCCCATATTTTGCAGGATTAAATAAAATAAGATTTAAAAAGAAAGTTGTCCCTGGCGATGTCTTGAAAATGGAAATTGAAATAACTAAAATAAAAAGTTCTATAGGTATAGGAAAAGGTGCTGCATATGTAGATGATGAAATTGCTTGTGAAGGTGAATTTTTATTTGCAATAGGTTAAAGATGAGCAAACCATCTTTAACCTATTGCAAAAAATATTTCAATCAATACTAACTTTCTCAACTTTTTTGACTAACAATTTCAACTTTTCTTCATCAATATCCCCCATAGGACTACTGTTTTTTCTAACAGCAGTTCCAAAGTGGACTTCCTTTGCTTTTGTATATTCAATTATATGCTCTACATTGTTCAAAGTAAGTCCTCCACCTACGAGTATTATTGGATTATTTTCACTGTTCTCAATTGTCTTTTCTAATATATCTAAATTTTTTTGTATATTATCCTTTCCTCCTGAAGTTAAAATCCTTTTTACATCAGGATATTTTTTAAGGATTTTCACACTTTCTATCAAATTTTTGCTCTCATCTATAGCTCTATGAAAAGTAACCTCTAAACAATCTGAATACTTAAGAAGTGTCTTTAAATTTTCCTCATCAATATTTCCTTCACTATCTAGAATCCCTAAAACTACTCCATTGGCTCCCAATTTTTTTGCAATTTTTATATCTTCAATCATTATCTTTATATCTTCATCTGAATATATAAAGGATTTAGCATGAGGTCTTATCATTACATTTACAGGAATACTCACCCTTTTCATAACTTCATCTATAAGTCCATAACTTGGAGTAAGACCTCCCTCTGTTAAAGAAGATACAAGCTCTATTCTGTCTCCACCATTTTTCTCAATCTTTATAGCATCATCTATACAAGTAGCAATAATTTCTAGCATCTAAATTCTCCTTTACTTATATTTTATAAATCAACTTCAATTATAGCATAAAAAGGACTTTCTTAAATGTATTTTAACAATTGAGGAAAACTGGAACTTTCCTATCGGTAATAAAAAATGGCAAGGAAAATATTTTCCTCGCCATTTTTTATATTACTGCAGTTTTTTTATCATATATTCTATTATTATAAAGTATCCTTCCAATTCTTTCTTCTTCTGATAAAACTCTTCTTTCAATATTATCATAAGGATATAATGCACCATTAATTAATCGAGTAGACAATTCTCCTTTTGCTGCTGGATTTCCTCTGAAATGTGGAGTGTCTAATATACCTACTTCAACAGCTTTTGCCAATACTTTTGGATCTGATAGTGGATCTTTTGAATTATAATCTAGTGATTTTATTGCATCTAATATAATATAAGCATCTTCTATAAGTTCTTCTTTTCTCTTTTGCACTACTAAATCTTTTGTCATATCAACTGTACCTAGAAACTCATTTCTTACTACACCCCTTACTATTTTGCAAGATTCTATTATATCTTCTGCATTTGCAGCATGATGAGCTTCACAATATCCTACTACATGGTAGATATGTGGTTTTATAGCCATAGATAAATAAGCTGAGCTTGCAAGTTGACCTTTTGCTTGATTTAAATCTGCAGGAAAACTTGCGAGTCCTGCTCTTGCCTGTCTATAAACCTTAAAGTCTTTATCTTCTAAACTCTCTATCAATTCTATCTTTGCAAGCATTTTAGCCAAGTCCATTTGAGGTGCCATAAATGCAGGAACATTGAACATGAATTGAGCTATATAATTTTTAACTCCCATCTTTTTGGCATTGTAGGCAGCTAAATAAGCAGTAGCTACTCCTATGGCATCATGAGCATCTCTTAAACTCCAGTGATGAGATTCATTTACTTCTACTGGTATATTTCTATCTCCATGCCATTTCATGACTTGTTGATTCTCTATTATAGCATCCAATACATGCCTTGGCCCTCTTTTGTCTAAATCACTATACCAATATAGTGGAACTGCACACCAAGCATTATGAATAGTACTTTTAAGCACTTTTGCAAATGGTATTAAATTCTTTGTACCACTATAGCATCTAAGTAATGGATAATTTCCCCTTTGAGCAGCATTATAAAGTTTTCTAAAATCTTCTTCAGATCTAATAGGAACTCCTCCAGCTCCATCTAATCTATGATCCATTTTATCTATTTCAAAAAAATGTTCTTGTGCATTTTGATCAGGAGCTATTGATATAACATCTAATACCTTGGCTTCTGCAACTTTTTCAATAGCCTCCACTGTATCTTCTATAGTTGGAAGGCCTAAATGATGTCTCAATATAGGATAGGGATATTTAGAATCTATTCTTGAAATTAAATCTCTAGGATAATATTCTTCTTCTATATAATCTTTTCCCTTCAGATATCCTATAACTTCATCTATATCTTCTGTTCCATAAAATATTTTAGTAAATATTCCTGTTTTTTCAGCAACTTTTGCCGTAGGTTCTGTACCTCCAAATATCCAAGTAATATTTGATACATTTTCTTCTTCGATTTTTCCCTTTAGTTCATCAAGTATCTCTTCTAATGGTTCTGGAGTAAGTCTATAACTTAAGCCGACTACATCAGGTTTTAGGTCTTTTATCTTTTCTATAATAGTATCTATTGGCAATGCAATCCCAATGAAATCTGTCTCATATCCTTCCTTTTCCGCCAAATTGAGAAAGTTCATTGTACCTGCTACATGAACGCAATTTCCTATAGTCGCTGCAATTATTTTTTTCATTATGCCACCACCTCACTACTTTTAGAAATAGTACCTGTTTGAGCAAATGTATGAATTTCATCAATGCTTAGCCCATCTAATCCCAATCTTTCCACTGTCCTTCCATTATTCCAAAAATCTCGCCCTGTAATAAGCATTGCTAATCTTATGATGGAATCAATATATGGTGTTTCCAATTCGAACATTTTAGCAATTGAGGACATAGGAACCAAACTACATGGAACATCTTCATATATATATCTAATATTTAAGCCTTTAGGAGCTACTAGTCCCGTGTATCCCGGATTGTTTTGAACTGAATCATAAAGGCATTCTCCACTGGCACCATAAGACTCATATAGCCATTCCTTAGCTGATATAGTATTTGTATTTGTGATATTAGCTATTTTCATTCTTTCTTCATCCATCTTTTCTAAAAATTTACCTATAGATGGAGTAATCCCTTCTTTATAATATTCAAATGGTGCTCCTCTTTCTATATGCCCACTATTCAATAGTGTTGGAGCCGGATGAAATATAGCTCCATAATTGTTTAAGCTTGTTTCAATAACATCTCTTGCTGGTTTAAATTGTGGATAAGCACTATAAAGCGTACTTATCACTTCATTTGTTCTAATTGCCGGTATACAAGCTAGTGAAACTTCATTTTTTATCTTGAAAATATGAGCACTATTTGGACTTGTAGCACGACAAGCATATATAAAAGTTTGTGCTTCAGCCACTACAATATCTTTATCACAGCCACATCTTCTTATAGTGCTATATACCTCCAAAGCTCCCCCTGTTCTTCCAGGATTTAAAACAATTATCTGACCATCCTTCAAATGTGGAGCCATTTCTTTTGCAATATAATTGTGACCCATAGCAGGAATAGTCACCATTATAATATCAGAATCTTTTATCACTTCTCCCACATTGCTGCTAACTTTATTTAACACTCCAGTACCTTCTTCTTCTCCAGTAAGGACAATAGTCGGATTCTCAATTAGTGGCATTATTTTTTCTAGAGTTCTATTGTACAAATTCACTGTAAATCCACTCTTGGCCAGATAGCCAGCCATAGCAATTCCACCATTACCTGCACCTAATACTGAGTAAATCATAAAATTACCTCCTTTGAATATCTAAAATATTTACAGTAAAATTAAAGACTATGGGGAACCATAGTCATGTGACAATAGAATACCAATCCCCCTTCCACGCTTACGAGGTTAGCTGATGGGTTCGGGTTAAGGGCATACCCTACCTTATAGAACAAAAAGGATTCACCCCAAATACTGGGTCCCCCGCTCTTCTCACATTATTTGTGAAAAAATTAAGCGATATAAATATATGCTGAAATTTAACATATTTTGTCATCTGTTTTTTTGTATATATAAACAAGCTATTATATAGCTTTTTATCATCTTTATTAGTTTTTTAGTAGATTTCTTATATATATTTTTGAATTATTGAAAAGAAATATTAGATAAAATATGAACTGAAATACTAACTTAGAAAGAGTTTCACGAAATGAAAACTCATAAAAAACCGATAATTTATCCTTAAAATATATTATACCAAACATTTATGCTTAAATCAAGCTTTTATAGGATCCATTTCCTAAATTTTTCTCATTAAACAAAAAGTGCAGCAAAATATACTTTGCTACACTTAAGTGAAATATCTTATTTACTGGTGTTAGTATAATTATGAACATAGTATAAAACTAATGTGTGAAATTTTAAAAATACCTAGATTTTGGATTCTATTTTTATAATTTCATCAAAATTATCGAGAAAACTTTTGTTAGTAGTATGAGTTACTACAATTACAATTTTATCCGACAACTGTTTAATCAAATTGCCTATATTATTTTCGTTTTCTGCGTCTAGCCCTGAAGTCGGCTCATCAAAGAGAACCGCTTGGGAATTTTTAAGTATACTTCTTGAAACTTCTAATCGTTTTTCCTCTCCTCCAGAGAGAGTTATGCAGGAATTATTTCCTATTACTTTATTTATAGAATGGGTAGTAATAAGTTTTTTCAATCCACTCTTTATCAGTGAATTTTTTATTTCCTCGTCATTATAAGAGTGGAAAAGAGCTACATTTTCAGAAATAGTAGCCGTGAAAATATCCGGTTTTTGTTTGACAAGGGATATTTTATCGTAATAAGATGTAAAATCAATATCTTTTAAATTTATTTCATTTACATTGACTTTGCCTTCATCTACTTCGCAAAGTCCTAAAATAATATTGAGAAGTGTCGATTTACCACTACCACTTTCACCTACTATGGCATATTTCTTTCCCCTCTCAAAAACATGACTAAAATTACAAAATATAGGTTTGTCATTGTAAGAGAAGCTTATGTTGGATAGTCTGATAAACTTAATGGGGTCTTTTAATGCTATTTTATTGCAGTTAGTATCTATATTATGGGTTTCATTTATATAATCACAGAGCTCATCGGTAATTTTTTTGCTAGATACCAATTCAGTAAAGGTAGAACTCAAATACTGAAGGGGACCAGAGATGGTACTCATCAAAGTAGTCATTGCAATTAAATCGCCTACTGTAATTTTTTTTAGAGCCACAAAGAAACCACCTATTATCCAAGTGCCAGAATAAGCAATTCCTCCAAGGAAAAACGATACTGCATAAGTTAAACCTTGAAAAGACTCGAAATCTATTTTTTTCTTTTTTAAATCTTCGCTTTTTTCAGATAAATTTTTGGAATAATTTGGGATGCTGTTTCCAATTTTTAAAGTATTAATAAAACTTACAAATTCCTGAAATAGTGAAAAATAATTATCCTGTTCTTGAGATACTAAATTCCTCTTATCTTTTAAAATTTTTTTGGATATATAAGGAGATAACAGAGGAGCCGCCGATAAAATTATCATCAAAATCGCAAATTTTGCCTCCAGTTGAAAGGATAGAAAAATGGATAGAACAAATATAAATAAACTAAGTATAAGCCCTGCAAGAGGCTTTAAGTATTCATTTTCCACTATATTTGCATCATTCACCAACTTTGATATGATTTTACTTTTATCCGCATTCTCTATAGAAAAACTATCCATATCGCTTATTTTATCTACGAGTTTTGATCTTATATCGTGCATTACACAATGCACCAGTTTTGCCTTTGTAACTCTAGGAAAGTAGTCAAATAACATATCTAGTATAAGATATAAAATAGAAAATATGGACACCCAAACCAACTTTTTTAAATTGCCTGATAATGCAGTATCGATAATTACCTTGTATATGAGAGCAGTAGCCACCTGAATTGATGCCGCGATAAAACATATTATAATGTGAAGGAACAATTCCTTTTTGTTATTCATTAATAACGATTTCATATTGACACCTCCTAACCACATCGACACTATCCATTTTCAGTTACTTTATTTCCTTTTTCATATACTCTTCTATCCATTTATCTTTTGCTTCCATGTATTTTATTTTCCCATCTATTTTCTTAGTCAAAAATATAACTGGTTTCATATCTTCTTTAGCTACTACAAATGAAAATTCATCTATATTGGTACCTATTCCCCATTCTCCTTTATTATTCATACAAACTACAGAAATGTCTCTTGAAAGATTAGCTTTACGCTTTAGCTTTTCACTGAATTCTGCTACTGCTCGTTCAGCCGCTTCTTGTGGATTAAGCCCTTCACTCATAAGCCTAACAACTTCATAAGATAAGCAACCTTTCATTATATCTTCCCCAACTCCAGTAGCTGCTGCACCACCTACTTCGCTATCTACATAAAAACCTCCTCCACAAAGTGGCGAGTCACCAACACGACCTTTTCTTTTCATAAATAAACCACTAGTTGATGTTCCCGCACACATTTTTCCATATGTATCTAGTGTTATAACTCCAACTGTATCATGTCCATCATAGGCCCTGATGTTCTCTTCTGAAAAACGCTTTTTCTTTTCTCTCCAAATTTCTAAGGACCTTTCAGTACTCATATTCTTTACTTCAAATCCATTTAATCTTGCATATTCCTCTGCGCCACTTCCTACTAAAAAATTATTATATGATTCCTCACTTAATTTTATAGCAATAGATATTGGATTTTTAAATCCAGTAATTCCTCCAACCGCACCAACTGATAGTTTGTCTCCATCCATAAATCCAGAATCTAATTCTACAATTCCTTTTTCATTGGGAAGTCCACCATATCCAACAGATCTAAAGTTTGGTTCATCCTCTACTGATTTAATTGTTTCTTCTATAGCATCTACCGCAGAATGTTTATCTATAAGTAATTTACTTCCCTTTAAAACTCCATCATAGGCCATTGCCCAAGTAGCTATAATACCCCACATGATATCATCATGCCTCCTTTCTTTTATAAACAAAAGCCAGCATATGCTGACTTTTGTTTATAAACTAATAATTATAATTGGCTTTTTATAGCTTCTGCTCCTCTTTTTATTGCTTTTTCATTTAAAGGCAAGAAGCGTGCTTTGCTTTCTCCAAATACTTTAGTGAAAGCTTCTAATATGGATTCAACTTTTACTAATTTTGTAGCTTCTAGATAAGCACCTAACATAACCATATTAGCTACTTTGTCATTTCCTAGTTCTATAGCTATTTCATTTACTGGAATATAGTATACATCAATATCTTCTCTTGTAGCTTTTTTATCTATAAGTGACGAGTTGATAAAAAGTTTTCCACCTGGTACTATGTCTTTTTCAAATTTATCCAAAGATGGCTTATTCATGACTACTGCTGAAGTAGCATCTACAACTACTGGAGAACCTACTGGTTCATCAGCTACTACAACACCACAGTTTGCAGTACCTCCACGCATTTCTGGCCCATATGATGGAAGCCAAGACACATTTTTGTCTTCAATCATTCCAGCATAAGTTATGAGTTGCCCCATAGCCATAACACCTTGTCCACCAAAACCTGCGAAAACTATTCTGCTCTCCATTTATTCCACCTCCTCTGGACTTCTTAAATTTCCTAGAGGATAATAAGGTATCATATTATCTTCCAACCATTTTAATGCTTCTACTGGTGTGTATCCCCAGTTAGTTGGACAAGCTGAAAGAACTTCTACTATACCAAAACCTTTTCCTTCTAATTGAGTTTGGAAACATTTCTTTATAGCTTGTTTTGCTTTTCTAACATTTGCAGGATTATTAACTGCTACCCTTTCAACAAATTGAGCTCCGTGAATAGTTGCTAACATTTCAGCCATTTTTAAAGGTCTACCACAATGAGCTTCATCTCTACCATAAGGTGCTGTAGTAGCTTTTTGTCCAACAAGAGTAGTTGGCGCCATTTGTCCACCTGTCATTCCATATATAGCATTGTTTATAAATATAGTTGAAATTTTTTCACCACGATGTGCAGCATGAACTATTTCAGCAGTACCTATAGAAGCCAAGTCTCCATCACCTTGATAAGTAAATACAAACTTATCTGGTTGTACTCTCTTAATACCTGTAGCTACAGCAGGTGCTCTGCCATGTGCAGCTTCATGCATATCACAATTAAAATAATTGTATGCTAATACTGAACAGCCTACTGGTGCAACTCCTATTGCATTGTCAAGAACTCCTAATTCTTCCAATGATTCGGCAACTAGTCTGTGAACTATACCATGAGTACATCCTGGACAATAGTGAGTTTGAACATCTGTTAGGCCTTTGGTTTTTTCAAATACTACTGCCATTATCTTTCACCTCCATAGATTTCCTTGACTTTGTCAATAATTTCTTTAGGAGTAGGAACCATTCCACCAGTTCTTCCATAGAAATATACTGGGAATTTTCCATTTACAGCAATTTTGACATCGTCTACCATTTGTCCTGTGTTCATTTCTACAGTCAATATTCCCTTACATTTATCATTTATCTTGTTAAACTCATCATATGGATATGGCCATAAGGAAATAGGTCTTATAAGTCCTACCTTATATCCTTCTTTTTCTAACTGTGCAATAGCTGTCTTTGCAATTCTTGATGTAGTTCCATAAGCAGCTATAACCACGTCTGCATCTTCTACATTATATGATTCTACTTTTACTTCATTTTCTCTAATTTCCTTATATTTAGCTTGAAGTTTTTTATTGTGCTCTTCTAGAGCTTCTGCAGCTAAATATAGTGAGTTTATAATATTTGGTTTTCTTTTTCCACCTGTACCTGTTGTAGCCCAATCTTTTGGAGGTAAATTTCTCTTCTTAGGTTCTTTAAATTCAACCGGCTCCATCATTTGACCAATCATTCCATCTCCAAGTATCATAACTGGATTTCTATATTGATCAGCTATATCAAATCCTTCTATAATCAAATCTACTAGTTCTTGTACATTTGAAGGCGCAAGAACTACAAGTTTATAATCACCATTTCCTCCACCTCTAGTTGCTTGGAAATAATCAGTTTGTGAAGGTTGAATACTTCCTAAACCTGGTCCACCTCTCATTATATTAACTATAAGACAAGGCAATTCTGCTCCTGCGATATAGGAAATCCCTTCTTGTTTCAATGAAATTCCTGGGCTTGATGATGATGTCATAACTCTTGCACCTGACCCAGCAGCTCCATAAACCATATTTATAGCAGCAATTTCACTTTCTGCTTGTAAAAAACATCCACCTATCTTTGGCAATTCCCTAGACATATACTCAGGCAATTCGCTTTGAGGTGTTATTGGATAACCAAAAAAGTACTTACAACCTGCTTCAATAGCAGCGGCTCCAATAGCTTCATTTCCCTTCATGAGAACTTTAGCCATAGTTAAACCCTCCTCTTTTTTATTATTCAGTAATTCTTTCAACTGTAATGACTACATCTGGACACATAGTAGCACAACTAGCACAACCTATACACTTGTCCATTTCTTTCACTGTAGCAGGGTGATACCCTTTTGCATTTATCTTTTCTTGATCTAATGATATGATCTTCATCGGACATACTGAAACACATAGTCCACAACCCTTGCAAATGTTTTCATCAAATGTAACCTTTCCTCTTGCTTTAGGCACTTTAATATCCCTCCTTAAATAAAATTTTAAAGCATCCAATCTTCCCTCATGTATAATTTAATAGGAAAGATTTCACCTTCTAAATCTTCTGGAAGTTTTTTAGCAACATCTTCTAATGCAACTATATATTTAATTGGTATATCTAGCTTTTGAGAAAGCTCTGATGCCAATTTCTGGCCCTTCATAACATCTTCAACTGTTGTACTCTTTAGCATATGGGTATTGTTGATAATTCCTGTAACTTTAGCTCTTGCAATACCTTCTATACCATTTAGGTATCCTACTGCCTTTTCTACAGTACTAGTTTCAGGTCTATTTGCATTTAATACATAGTACATTTCATATTCTCCATCTTTAAGCAATTCATGATAACGTCCTAATACTCTGGCACCCGCTGGATCTCCTCCTACATCTAATATTGTATCAAATGTACTATCTTCCAATGGACCATAAGCTTCTGCTGAAATAGCAGGAATGTCTACTGCAGAAGCTTTTATGGAACTAGAAATAACTTTGATACCTAATTCATTCAATATCTCTTCTTTTTCTCTACTTCTAAAATACAAATTTACCACATCTAAATCAACCAATGCAACTTTTTTGCCTTCTTTGGCCAATTTCACAGCATAGTTTATACTAAATTCAGTTTTGCCACTACCATAGTGACCAATTATGATTCTGATTCTATTTTCCTTTGACATATTTTCACCTTATTCTATAAGTATTCTTTTGGACTTTCTTCTCCCCTTAGAACTCTAAGTCCTCCTTCTGCCAAAGCTGTCAATTCATCTTCTCCAGGATAAATATATACATTAGAGATAAACTCTACTCTATCTTTTATCCAATCAATAAACATCTTGTCATAAGCTATTCCACCTGTGATAAGTATTCCATCTACATCGCCTTTAAGCACTGCTGCACAACTGCCAATTTCTTTAGCGACTTGATAAGCCATTGCTTCATAAACTAATTTTGCTTCTTCATTTCCATTTTCAATCATTTTATCTACTTCTCTTGCATCATTTGTTCCAAGATAAGAAACCAATCCACCATTTCCTTTTACCTTTTTCATCATTTCATCAAGAGTGTATTTTCCTGAATAACAAAGCCTAATTAAATCTCCAACTGGAAGACCGCCTGAACGCTCTGGTGAAAATGGTCCTTCCCCATCAAGAGCATTGCTTACATCTATTATTCTACCTTTTCTATGAGCACCTACAGATATTCCTCCACCCAAGTGAGCTACTATAAGATTCATTTCTTCATATTTTTTCTCTTGTTTAGATGCATGTTTTCTTGCTATGGCCTTTTGATTTAGAGCATGTACTACACTTTTTCTCTTTATATCAGCCATTCCTGAAATTCTTGCTATATCTTCCATTTCATCAACAACTGTTGGATCTACTATATAAGAAGGTTTGCCTATTGTTGCAGCAATTTCATGTGCAATTATGCCTCCAAGATTTGAAGCATGTTGTCCTTGTACACCAATCCTTAAATCCTCCAACATTTTTTCATTAACACTATATGTTCCACCTTCTATAGGTTTTAACATTCCTCCTCTACCTACTACTGCGCTTAAAGATTCAATTTCTATTCCATTCTTCTTTAAAGACTCAACTATTATATTTTTTCTAAATTCATACTGATCATATATCTTTTCATATTTAGATAATTCTTCAGTAGAATGTCTAAGAGTTTCTTCAAATATTGTATTTTCATTTTCAAATACAGCAATTTTAGTAGAAGTACTACCTGGATTTATAACTAAAAGTCTATAGATTTCCATTTAATATCTCCTTTCTAATTCTTTGATGCCATTAGAACACCTAATGCAATAGAATATAATTTTGCTTCTTCAGTATCAGAACGAGATGTCAAAACTATTGGAGCACTTGTTCCTACTATAAGTCCTGCATTTTTTGCTCCTGCAAAAAATGTTAATGATTTGTACAATACATTTCCAGCTTCTATATTAGGTACAACCAATATATCTGCATCTCCAGCTACAGGACTGTCTATTCCTTTGTGTTTTGCTGCCTCTTTTGATATTGCATTGTCTAATGCCAAAGGTCCACCAACTATACAGTCTGTTATTTCTCCATTTTTATTCATATCTTCCAATTCTTTGGCATGGACAGTTGCTTCCATCTTAGGGGAAACCTTTTCCCTTGCACATACTATAGCAACTTTTGGATTATCTATATCTAAACTATGTGCAAAAGATACAGCATTTTCTACTATTTCTTTCTTTTGATTTAAATCAGGATGTATATTCATAGCAGCATCAGTTATAGTAAGTATTTTTTCATATGTTGGTACACTAAATACAGCCACATGACTTATAACTTTTCCAGTTCTAAGCCCAATTTCACTATCTAGAACTTGCTTCATGATAATAGCTGTATCTATAATGCCTTTCATGACTACATCAGCACTTCCTGAGCTGACAAGACTTACAGCTTTTCTACAAGCTAAAACATTATCCACTTCATCTATAACTTCAAATTGTGCTAAATCTAATCCTACCTCCTTTGCAACTTTCTCAATTTCTTTCTTGTCTCCTACCAATATTGCATCTGCAATTCCTAGTTCTTTTGCTTTTTTTACAGCCAAAAGTACTTCTCTGTCCTGAGCCACTGCAACTGCTAATTTCTTTGGCCCCTTCTTTTTTGCCAATTCCAATAAGTCATCAAAGCCTTTTGCCATTAGTATAACACCTCATTTTCATAAATTTTTTCATTTTCTTCTCCTTTAAGAACTCTTAAAACTCCCTCATTCAGTGCTTTCATTTCATCTTCTCCTGGATAAACCACTACTTCTGCAATAAATCCTACCATATTCTTTATTATATCTACTAAATACTCTGAATAAGCTAGTCCACCTGTAAGTATGATATTATCTACTTTACCTTCTAGAGCTGTTGCCATAGCTCCTATTTCTTTTCCTATTTGATAAGCCATTGCACTATAAATCAATTGTGCATACTCATCACCATTTTTTATTCTTTCTTCTATTTCTCTTCCATCTGTAGTTCCAAGATAAGATACTAATCCACCTTTTCCTTTTATTTTTATTTTCATTTCATCAAAAGTATATTTTCCTGAATAACAGAGTCGCACCAAGTCTCCTACCGGAAGACTTCCTGTTCTTTCAGGCGAAAATGGTCCCATTTCACTAGCATTGTTTGCATCCACTATTTTGCCAAGTTTAACTGGAGATACTGATATTCCTCCACCTAAATGAGCTACAACAAGATTTAATTCACTTAAATCTTTTCCAAGTTCTTCAGCTCTTCTATGAGATACTGCCTTAATATTTAAAGCATGTACTAAAGATCTTCTTTCTATTTCCTTAAGTCCAGAAATCCTAGCTATGTCTTCAAACTCATCGACAGCCACTGGATCTACTATAAAGGATTTAATTTTCTCACCATCTGCAATACCTTTTGCTAAAATTCCACCTAAATTTGAAGCATGTTCACCTTGTATCCCTATTTTTAAATCCTCTATCATCTTTTCAGTAACAACATAAGTTCCACCAGGTATAGATCTAAGTAATCCTCCTCTACCTACTACTGCTATTAAAGAAGATGTACTTATGCCTTCAGATTGTAACCATTCATATATTAAATTTAATCTATAATCATATTGATCTGGAATTTTCTTGTATTTTTCCAATTCCCTAGCACTGTGTTCAATTTTTTTCACCTTAATCATTTCTTTTCCTTTATAAATAGCAACTTTTGTAGAAGTAGAACCTGGATTTATAGCTAGCACATACTCTCTATTCATACTTTCACTCCTTCTATTCTTTTTTCAAGGTAACTCTTATACTAGATGGTGAAATACTTTCTAGCTTAGATCCTTGCAAATCTCCTATATTTATTTTTACATCATAAGTCCCTTCACCCAATCCATTTAAATCTATTTCTGGAGAAATAGATTCTTTAGTTATTACATTTAGGATTGCCTCAGGGCCTTTAAGGGTAATAACTATATTCCCATAGGAGTCAGCATCTTCAGCAGTTAAATCTACACTTAAATTTTTAATATTTATTTCATTAAAATTATATTCAAAAGTCTTAGTTTCAATTTTTTCTAAATTTAGTTTAACACTTATTTTTTGCTCTGGATTTAATAGTTCTACTCCTTCAGGCAATATCAAATTTACATCAACAGAGCGCTTATCCATAAGTTCATTTACATCAACGGGACTCGTTTTAATAGAATTAATACTACCAATTAAATCTCCATATCCTTTTATATCTACACGACTTGGTGAAACACCAAGATTAGTTATTTCAACATCACTTGGAAATTCTCCTTCTGTTTGAATTTCAATTGGTACGGATTTTGTTCTATATACAGGAATGTAAATATCTACTCTATTTGGATCTTTTTCCACGCCTCTTACTTCATTTCCTCCATCATCTACTAGCTTAATAGGAACTGTAATATTTATATCGCTGGTCCTTTCCGAGACATCTACAATTGCCAATACTTCAGAGACAGAATTGACCCAACTTTTAGGACCTTTCAAAAAGACTAATTGAGGTTTTACTTCAGCTTCTCCAATACTATAGCCATTTGGAAGCTTGCCATTGGTTTTTATTGTAACTTTCTTTCCCTCAGATACAATTTTTTCAAAGACAAAAGGTACTTCCTTTGGACTATAATCTACCAATTCTACCTTACTTGGAACCTCTAAATAAATGGGAACTTTCTTGGTTCCCTCTGAATATCCACTTAAATCAATTTTTGCCACAATATCTTTATCTCTGATTTTTAGAACATCACTTCTTCTACCTGAAACTTTTACATTCACTTTTACTTCTTGTGGTTCCATTAAAACTATGCCTGAACGATCTAAAGTCTCTAAATTTCTAAAAGCAACATCCACATTTTTATATTCTTTTGTTATTCTAGGATTGACATCATTCATTACATAGCTCCATAAAATAATAGCTATGACTAAGGCAAAAATCTTGACAGTCAGATCACTCTTCTTCTCCTTGTTCATCTTTCCGCCTCCACTTTATTAAAAAACTTTGTCTCTGCTCTTTAGGTTTATATAAATCTAAAAGTATTTGCTTCAATGTCTTCACATCCAAATACCTTGCTAAACTTCCATTTTCAGCTACAGATATAGCCCCTGTTTCTTCTGAAACAACAATAGCTAAACAATCAGATTTTTCCGAAACTCCCAAAGCCGCTCTATGTCTAGTACCTAGCTCCTTACTCAAAGACATGTTATCCGTTAAGGGCAAGAAACATCCAGCTGCTTTAACTATATCTTCCTTTATTACTACTGCTCCATCATGTAGCGGTGTATTGGGTATAAATATATTTATAAGTAAGCCACTAGATATTTTCCCATCTATTCTAGTTCCAGTTTCTACAACTTCATTCAATCCAGTTTCCCTTTCCATAACTATAAGTGCTCCAATTTTTTGTCTAGAAAGTGAAGCAACAGCATCTACTATTTCATCTACAGCCTCATTTACATTCTCATCTTTTATCTCCATAAAAGATTTAGTAAAAAATCTACTTCTCCCCAAATATTCCAAAGCTCTTCTAAGTTCGGGTTGAAACACAATAAGGATTGCAAGGACCCCAACAGTCATAGTTTTTTCTAATATCCAATAAACTGTATAGAGTTCAAGCCATTCGCTTATTTTAGTAGCAACAAATAAAACTAAGATTCCTTTAGTCAATTGTTCTGCTCTAGTTTCTCTTATAAGCATAAACAATTTATAAAAAGCAAAGGCAACTATTAAAATATCTATTATGTCTCTAATTCTAATATTTAGAAACAATTCTTTTAAATATTGCAAGGCCCCACACATCCTTATATTCTATTTTAGCATAACACAATATAATTCTATTATATAACAAATAATTGTTAAATTAAATAAATACAGATGAAAATTAATAATATATATATTAATTTTTATTAATTAAAAAAGTCAGATATTATTGCTGACTGACTTTTTTCATTGTATTTTCATAAGATTCCTTAATTTTCGTCAAAATTTCCTGATTGGTTTCTTTATCTATAAATTCATCAATAGGTATTATTTCATATTTAGCTTTCCCATCAATATTATATTTTTTAACCCATGTAGGTATATATTTAACGTTTTTAATAATAGTCTCGCCTTTGGCAAAATCCTTTTCCACTTCTATATTTATCATGATTCCATCTTCTGTATACTTGTTTTTTATAGTTTCTCTTCGCTGATTTGACAAAAAATTTCCCAGGGAATATATGATAAAATTATCTTTTCCACCATATTCTACAATTTCCGTCTTTTGAATAACATGAGGATGACTGCCAAATACTATATTTGCACCCCATTCTACCATTTTTCTTCCCAATTTCATTTGCTCTTCTGAAGGCTCCATTTGATATTCGTTTCCCCAATGAATAAACACAACTACTATATCTGAACCCATTTCCTTCAATTTATATATATCCTTTTTTATCTTGTCCTCATCTATGATATTTATCATATAACTCAATTCTTCTTGTGACAATGTACATTCCATTCCATTGCAACCATAAGTATAAGAAAGTAAACCTATATTTATATCATTAACTTTTTCAATGAGTAATGGTTCGTTTTTTTCACGATAAGTTCCAATATTTTTAAGTCCAATTGTTTCAATATTATCTATGGTTGATAAAAGGCCATTTTTTCCTTGATCTAATGCATGGTTATTCGCCGTAGACAATATATCAAATCCTGCATAAGATAATGCTTCTAAAGATTCCATAGGTGAATTGAAATTTGGATATCCCTTAAATCCTATATTTTCCCCAGCTGTAACTGTTTCAAAATTTACCAATGCTAAATCTGCAGCTTCTACATATTTTTTTACATATTTAAAATTATCTTTGAAATCATAAGCATGTGTACTTGAATCATAAGCTCCCTTTATTTGAGGAGCATGAAACATAACATCCCCTGCTGCCAATATAGTCGCAGTGGTCTTTCTATCTTCAATTGGCTTTTCTTTTTCAATTTTTTTTTCTTCTTCATGGGAAATCATATCATTGCTTGTCTCATCTTTAGGAACAGAGTTCATATAAAAAGAATAGTAAAGAGAAGAGAAAAGCAATATCAACAATAAAGCAAATATAATATATATTTTTTTATTTTTCATAAAGTTCTCCTTAAAATGTTTCATACTAATATTTTACACTTAAAATACATTTTCTTCAACATCTATTCTCTTTCTCTTTTTTCTCCTCTAAATCTAGATTTAGAATCATATAAATACTTGCTAAGCCTTCTTTCATTTAGCCACCATAAATATACAACATAAGGCAAAAATATTATGGTCAATTGGGGAATATTGGCCATGAGTATAAAATCAAATATACCATGAAAAATAATTGGCATATATAATGATTTTCTATAGTTTCTTTTCTTTCTTCCCTCCTCTTGGCTAAATTTTGCTAATGATAAATAATATCCCATAGTCACAGCAAATACACCATGAGCTGGAACTGAAAGTACTCCTCTGTAAAGCCCAATATATGGATTATAGCTATATCTATATACCACATATATCACATTTTCTACTGTAGCAAATCCCATAGATGAAAACACAGAATAAACTATCCCATCTAATTTTTCATTAAAATATTTTGTTTTATATGC
This sequence comes from Sporanaerobacter acetigenes DSM 13106, assembly GCF_900130025.1. NCBI lineage: Bacteria > Bacillati > Bacillota > Tissierellia > Tissierellales > Sporanaerobacteraceae > Sporanaerobacter > Sporanaerobacter acetigenes. The sequence continues at coordinate 173,289 of NZ_FQXR01000006.1, forward strand.
AGTTTTCAATACTACTAATCTTTTAAAATACTCTTCCGTAAATCCCGCTACTATAAAAGCGGTATAGAAAGCTCCAAATACACCAGGAAATACATTGAAATAGCTTAAAAATTGTTCTACAAAAATAGTTGGAATAACTGCCAATGCGCCCAATATGTAAGTTAAAAGAAGGGTTTTTAAAGGTTCTCTATCATATCTATCACTTAAATATATACCTACTATTATAGCTATTGCTGGTGTTATTGCAATGATAAATAATCTCGCATTCAAAAAATTCACCTCCACATTCTACTTAATAGTATTTGATTTTTTTAAAAAAATAACCCCAAGCATTAATGCTTGAAGGTTATTTTTTCATCTATATATTGTTTAACTTGTAGAGGGGTTTCTAAATTTAAAACTTCTTCAATCATATTTTCCATTTCAACTTTCGAAATGTTTTTAATTGTATATCTTGCTTTCAGTATAGAAGAAGCACTCATACTAAATTCATCAAGTCCCATTCCTAAAAGTATCGGAATAAGCCTTTCATCTCCAGCAGCTTCTCCACACATACCTACCCAAATTCCTTCTTTATGACCATTTTCTATAGTCATTTTGATAAGTCTAAGCACTGCTGGATGGTATTGGCTGTATAAGTAAGATATGTTTTCATTTCCTCTATCTACTGCAAGAGTATATTGAATAAGGTCATTTGTTCCTATGCTGAAGAAATCCACTTCCTTGGCAAAAACATCAGATTGTATTGCTGCAGAAGGTATTTCAACCATTATCCCCACTTCTATATTTTCATTAAATGGAATATTTTCAGCTCTTAATTCACTTTTCATTTCTTCAAGAATTTGCTTTGCATCCCTAAATTCTTTTAAGTTAGATACCATAGGGAACATTATCTTTACATTTCCATATGCACTAGCTCTCAATATAGCTCTCAATTGAACTTTAAATATATCTACTCTATCTAAACAAAGTCTAATAGCTCTATAGCCTAAAAATGGATTCATTTCTTTTGGCATTTCTAGATATGGTAGTTCCTTATCCCCACCTACATCAAGAGTTCTAATAACTAGTGGCCTTCCTTCTAATTTTTCTGCTACAATTTTATAGGATTTAAATTGTTCTTCTTCTGTAGGTAGTTTATCTCTGTCCATATATAAGAATTCTGTTCTATACAGTCCTACTCCTTCTCCGCCATTTTCAATTACTTTATCTATATCCTTTGGAGTACCTATATTGCCAGCAATTTCAACCTTATGATCATCTTTTGAAATACTTTTACTATTTTTTAATTCTTTCAATTTATTTTTAAATTCTTCAAATGCTTTTCTTTTTTCTTTATAAGCATTTATTTCATCTTGAGTTGGATTTATAATTATGGTTCCTTCATCTCCATCAATGATGATTATGTCATTGCTTTTAACTGCTTTTGTTATATCTTTTACTCCAACAACTGCAGGAAGCTCTAAGGTTCTAGCCATAATAGAAGTATGGGATGTTCTACCTCCAACTTCGGTTACAAAGCCAAGTACCTTATCTTTTCTCATCTGAGCAGTATCAGATGGAGCTAAATCTTTTGAAACAATAATGCATTCTTCTTCTAAAGTAGATAAACTTATATTTTCTATACCCATCAAATTGTTTATAAGCCTTTTAGATATATCTTTTATATCAGCAGCTCTTTCTTTTAAATATTCATTGTCCATATTTTCTAATATAGAAATATAATTATTTGAGGCTTCTTGAACTCCCCATTCTGCATTTACATTTTCATCTTCTATTTTTCCTTTTATAAGACCAATAAATTCTGGATCTTCTAGCATCAGTTTATGAGCAGAAAATATTTCAGCCTCTTTTTCTCCTAAATTTTTTAAAGCATACTCATGAATAGATTTAACTTCCTTTAAACTCTTTTCAATAGCATCATTTAATTTAGCTATTTCATCAGAGCTGCTTTCTATGTTTTTCTTTTCAACTTTTATTTCTATTTCTTCCTTTAAAAATACTTTCCCAATAGAAATACCGGGAGACACTCCTATACCCTTCATGGTATACTACCCCCTATTCTCCAAATTTACTATTTACCAATCCTACCAATGCCTTTACTGCCTCTTTTTCATCTTTTCCATCTGCAATTATAGTTATAGTTGTTCCCATAGCTGCACCCATACTTAATATTCCCATGATACTTTTTGCATTATATTGTTTTCCATCTTTTTCAACCTTTACATCTGATGCATATTTAGAAGCTTCTTTAACAAATAAACTTGCTGGTCTAGCATGTAAACCTGTTTCATTTTTCAACACTGCTGTTTCTTTATACATTTAAATTCCTCCCATTTTGTTTATTTAAATTATTTTTTTAATAATATCTTCAGAATTGTTTATTATATCTTTACAACTTACATATATTTTTGACAATCCTTCAAATCTTTCTATATTATCAATGGGCATGTCATTGGTTAGAATTACAGCCACTGCTTCTTTGATGTCTTTTGCCCCTATAACATCACTTTGTATTTCTCCTTGTGTCTCTACTTTTATATCTATTCTTAGTTTATCTGCTGACTTTAACAATGCTTCCTTTGCCAAATGAGTATATACAAGCCCCAATGGGCATGAGGTTACAGCTAATATTTTCACAATCCTCACCTTCTTGACAAATATCTATATATTTCTTCACTTGAATTCAATATTCTTATATCATTTAAAATTTTTTCATCATCTAATATCTTGTAAAATTCAGAAAAAAAGTTCTGCATATTAAGCTTTGAATCTTCCTTAAAGGCCAACATAAAAACCAAATCTACATCGTTTTCTCCCCATTGAACTGGTTTTTCCAATATAGCTAAAGCTATTACAGGCCTTTTTACATATTTTTGATTTCCATGAGGTATTGCAACACCTTTTCCTATAGCTGTAGATGTGATTTTTTCTCTTTCAAATACTTCTTCTAAAAAAGCTGGTTCTATATACCCATATTTCAACATGTAATCGCCAAGTACATTAATTACCTCTTCTCTAGTTTTTAAATTTAGTTTTGGAAATATAAGAGAAGGACTAAAAAATATACCTAATGTATCATCTAGTATTTTCTTATCTGGCTTTCTTATTCCTTCTATATTTTTAATCCATTTTTTAATTTTTTCTATATCTTTTTCTTCTACAAATGGACTTATCTGAACAACAGGCTTTAAAGAATATTCAAAAGGTACTGTTGAAATAACTATATCAAAATTTTTGTTTTCAATATTTTCTACCTCATGTAGCGAAATTACATCTACTATATCTAAATTGGGAATGGCTTTCCCAAGTCTTACAGATACTAATTGAGAAGTCCCTACACCACTTGAACAAACAATTATAGCTTTTGTATTTATTTTCTGTCTTTCCAATGCAGCACCAATGTGAATGGCAATATATCCTATTTCATCTTCATTCACTTTATATCCATAATACTTTTCAAACAATACACTGCTTGCCCAGCTTGCTCCAAAAATACTTGGATAGTTCTTTTTTATCTCAGGTAATAAAGGATTTTTTATAACAAGATCATATTTAAACCTGTTGACAGTAGGTTCCAAATGAAGAGCTAATCCTATCAATAGTGCTTTATCATTGCTCAAATCAACTGACAAAATATTTCCTATAAGTTCTATTATTTCCATAGATAATTTAACTACATCTTTATCTAAAATGGATAGAAGTCTTTCATCATCATACCTATAATCTCTTTGAATTTTAGAACCTAATATATGCATAGTTATATAACATATTTCATTTTCAGGTATACAAGCTGCAAATTCAGTCTCAAGTTTTTCAACTATATATTTTGCTATACTGTATTCTCTATGAGATTTAAGCTCATCCTTTTTTTCACAATCCAATTTAATACTCTTATTTTGTCTAACCCTTTCAACAGAAATAGCTATATGAAAAATTAAACTAGACATTGATTCATCAGTAAAAAAAAAGTCCATTTGTCTTTCAGATTCCAATAAAAGTTCCCTTATAAAATTCAAACTGTTTTGAGAAAACACATCTCTATCTTCCTTAAATACTTCTGTAACAAGTTTTCTAAAATCGCTTTCACTACCTATTATTTCTACTCCATAATTTTGTTTTCTTAAAATAGATAAATTATATCTTTTTATATCTTCCTCTATTTTATTTATATCCTTAAATATTGTTATTCTACTTACATAAAGCTCTTCAGAAAGTTCTTCCATGGTAATAGGGTTTTGACATTTTAACAATTCTTTCAAAATATACAGTTGTCTCTCTTTAGGCGAAAAAGGCTCTACATATCTATTAATTTCATTAAACATTTTTCTTAATTCATTTTCTCTATCATCATCTATCTCAATCCAAATTCCAACTCTGGGTTTTCTTACAATGCTACCGTATTTATTTTCTTTAAGGTAAATATTTATTTCATCCAAATCATTTCTAATTGTCCTGTTTGAAACTTTAAGCTTAATTTCCATTTCTCTTATTGTCATAGGTCGGGTGCTATTTAAAAGTATCTTAATTATTTCTACCCATCTCTCTTTAAAAATACTATCCATCATGACACCCCACATATCAGTATAATCTGGCAATTAGTATACATTTTCATTCTTTATACTTGTATGATACCATACAATAACGTTATTTACTACTTTAAAAAGGTACTTTTTTGTCGTCAATTAATGCGGCAATAAGTTACTAATTTGAATATGAAAAACTCTAGGAAAGTCCTAGAGTTTTTATGACAAATCAATTTAATATTTTATAAACATTTCTTTCTTTGCGCCACAAATTGGACATTTGTCTGGAGCTCCATTTGCCTCTACATATCCACAAATTGGACAAACATAAACTTCACTGAAATCTACATCTTTTCCTCCGTCTACCGCTTCTTTGGCTTCACTATACAAATTAGCATGAACTTTTTCTGCTTCTATAGCAAATTTCATAGATTGAATTGCTGCTTTTTCATTTTGCAACTCTGCAACAGCTATATAAGCTGGATACATTTGTTCTACTTCGAAATTTTCTCCATTTATAGCCCCTTGTAGATTTTCAGAAGTAGTTCCTAAACCAAATCCTGCTCCAGCAGTAACTTGAAAGTCGCCACTTTCATCTTTCATAGCTTTAAAATGTCCTGTAGCATGAACTTGTTCTGCAAAGGAAATAGCTTTAAAAAGTCTTCCTACATTTGGGAATCCTTCTTTTTCTGCTTTGTTTGCCCAAACTAAATATCTCATATGCGCTTGGCTTTCACCGCCAAAAGCTGAGCGTAAATTTTGCGCTGTCATTGCGTTCATGTGAAATTCCCCCTTTAGTTTTATAATTTCCTTTTTATTTTTACCCAAAGACAATTTACATAAACATTTTTGCTAGCCTTCTACATTAATTTTTATATCTCCTTGATCAGTATATTCTACCTCTCCTTTGAAAGTCCCATTGCCACAATTATCTAAATCATCATCTTTGCAGAATAAATTTTTATAGGTTGTAAACCCGCCACAGAAATTCTTTACTTTGAAACCATTTTGTTTTAATATTCTAGCTCCTATATATCCTCTAAGACCTATAGCACAATATATTATTATAGTTTTATCTTTATCTAACTCATCCATTCTATCTCTCAATTCATCCAGTGGAATATTTATTGAGCCTTCAACATATCCTATTTCTCTTTCCACTTCTTCTCTCACATCTAATATGATGATTTTTTCTTTGTCTAAATCCTTTATTTCATTCCAAAGAATTGGCTCTACATCACCATTCAATATATTTTCTGCTACAAATCCAGACATATTTACAGGATCTTTAGCTGATGAATATGGTGGTGCATAAGCTAGTTCCAATTCTTTTAAATCATAGATAGTTCCGCCAAATCGAATAGCAGTAGCCAATACATCTATTCTCTTATCTACTCCATCATATCCAACTATTTGAGCACCTAATACTTTGCCTTTCAAGTCAAAAATAAGCTTTATTGTAAGAGGCAATGCTTGTGGATAATATCCTGCGTGTGATTTTGTATGAATAAAAGAAATTAAATAATCTTCTTTATATTTCTTTCCCAATCTATTTAATGTCTTCTCATTGTTTCCTGTAGTTGCCACAGTTATATCAAATATTTTAGCTACACTGGTTCCTTGAGTACCATTATATTTTTCATTTCTTCCTGCTATATTACCAGCTACAATTCTTCCCTGCTTATTAGCTGGACCAGCTAGAGGAACCATGGTTTTGTTTTCATTGACAAAATCCACTACTTCTATAGCATCTCCAAGAGCATAAATATTTCTATCAGAAGTTCTTAAATATTCATCAACTACTATACCGCCTCTCTCATTTACATCCAAACCAGCATCCTTTGCCAATTGACTATTTGGCCTTACGCCTATTGACAATATGACCAAATCTGTCTCAATACTAATTCCACTTTGCAAAATTACATATGTTTTGCCATCTTTGTATTCAAACTTTTTCACTCCATCACCTAAATGGAGTTCCCCACCCTTTGACTCAATATGTTCATGGACTATTTCCGCCATTTCAAAATCAAGAGGTGCCATAACCTGATTCAACATTTCTACTATAGAAACTTCAAGTCCAAGTGCATGCAAGTTTTCAGCCATTTCAAGGCCTATAAATCCTCCACCAACTACTACAGCTTTTTTAGGACACTTTTTCTCGACATATCCTTTTATAGTATCTGTATCGGGTATATTCCAAAGGCTAAAAATGTTTGGTGCATCAATCCCCGGAATTGGTGTTTTTAAAGGTGTAGAACCAGGAGACAATACTAAAATATCATAGGATTCCCTATAAATATTCCCTGTATTTAAGTCATTTACTTCAACTTCTTTATCATCTCTGTATATTTTAAGCACTTCGTTTTTTGTCCTTACATCAATATTAAATCTCTTTTTCATAGCTTCTGGTTTCTGTACCAACAGTGCATCTCTTGATTCAATAGTTCCACCTATATAATAAGGAAGACCACAATTTGCAAAAGAAATATATTCACCTCTTTCAAACAATATTATCTCCACATCTTCATCTAATCTTCTAAGCCTAGCTACAGTAGTAGCTCCACCAGCTACCCCACCTACTACTAAAACCTTTTTTGACATTTTGTTTTCCCCTTTCATCATATAATTTAAATATGTAGATATTGCGATATATTGAGCGCAAAACAATTTGTTAAATATGTGACAAATTAAAATATAAAAAATTAAAATAAAGCTTTTATTATTTTTTTTACATCTTCATTCACTACACTATAATAAATTTCAGTACCTTCTCTTTTCCCTTCTATGATTCCAGCTGCTCTCAATTTAGCTAGATGCTGAGAAACTGTTGATTGAGGAGCTTCTAAACAATTTTGCATTTCAGTTACATTTTTTTCTCCTTCAATCATTAATCTTCTAACTATACAAAGTCTTACTGGATGTGATATAGCTTTTAGTATTTCTGCTTTTTCTTCTAACAATTTTTTATCTGGGTTCATTGTTTGCATCCTCTCTTTATCCTTATATTTATATAATATGATATATGAATATAAAAGTCAACAGTAGTTTTCCTGAAAATATTTTTTCTATTTTATTCCTAGTATTGTATCGAATATAATGCAAAAAATACATACAAGTCTAAAAAATAAGGAGTGATAAAATGAAGAAAATTGATCCCAATGCAAGAGTAGGACTTGAGCAATTTAAAGCTGAAATGAGTAAGGAATTAGGTCTTGATATTACCCAAGACAAAACTATAGATAATACTAAAAATATTTTTTATGGAGGAAAAATTGGAGGATTGATGACTAGAAAATTGGTGGAAATGGGAGAAGAAAATTTAACAGATAAAGAATAGCCCCAATTTTGGGGCTATTTCCTATTTTTAATAGTATTTCTTCCTATTCATTTCTTCTTGAACAATTTGTAGTGTTTCTCCAAACCTTTGAAAATGAACTATTTCTCTTTGTCTTAAAAAACTTAAGGCTTCATTTACTCCTGGGTCATCACTAACTCTAATCAAATATTCATAAGTAGCTCTTGCTTTTTCTTCTGCTGCCATATCTTCATGTAAATCTGCTATAGGATCTGCTTTAGATTGTATATATGCTGCAGTCCAAGCCTCTCCTGCTGCACTGTGTGGAAAAGGACTCTTTCCATGATTTACATAATGGGCTTCAAAAGGTGTGCCTTTTATTGCTTCTTCTGGTGCATCTTTTACCAATTTCCATACTATAGTTCCGATAATTTCCCAATGGGCTAGTTCTTCGGTGCCTATATCTGTCAATGTGGCTTTTCCCTGATTTGTGGGCATAGTCCATCTTTGTGTTAAATATCTAATTCCTGCTGACAATTCTCCATCAGGCCCTCCAAATTGTTCTATGATCATGGCAGCTAAAGTAGGATTGCATGTGTCAACTCTAACTGGATATTGAAGTTTTTTTTCATAAATCCACATATTCTGACCTCCTTCTAGCAAAGGCTAAAATCAAATTCCCAAGGCCAAGGTTCATTTATATATGCCCAAGGACATTGACTCATTTCATGATTTGTCAAAGGCCCATACTTTGCCTGGTAAATAGATTCTAACTCTTTAAGTTTTTGAGAGTAGGTATTGTGCAATCGAAGAGCCCTTTCATCAGTAGGATGAGTATTTAAATACAAGGCTGTCTCCAGTACTACAAAATCTACTTCCATAATTTCTCTTAATGAACATACTTGTTCTCTATCCATATAAAACACCTCCATCAATATCTCTTACCATATTTATAAGGTTTATATAGCTCAGGAAACAACGTCCCTCTTTTAAGGGCTTCTTCTTTAGAATACACTTGATTCATAAATTGAAATGGCACATAAGCTCTAGCTAGAGAGCTATCTGGCCTTACAGACTCTTCATAGCCATAATTTCTGTTCATTTCTACTCCTCCTTTATTTCTTTGCACTACATAATACGTTAAAACGCCAACAAAAGTTCCTTATATACTTTTGAACTTTTAATGTATTTCTACATATAATGGCAATAGTACAATTTCTAAAAATCAAACTTTTTAAGGAGGTAATTTTATGATTCCATTGTGTAATTTACTTGTAGGAAAATCCGGAGTAGTAACAACTCTTTTAAGCGAAGGAGAATCTAGAAGAAGATTTTTAGATTTAGGTCTCACTCCAAATACAATCGTTAAAGCTGAAAGGTTGAGTCCATCTGGCAATCCTATAGCTTTCAATATAAGAGGAACAATCATAGCTTTGAGATTGGAAGAAGCTAAAAAAGTTTTAGTGGAAACTGTAGATTGGAGATGATATTATGGGACTTACTCATGAATCCAGTGGATTAAATTTGATAAAAGAAGAATATATAGAAGAAGAAATAGAGAAAACCGTTGTCGCATTGTCAGGAAATCCAAATACAGGCAAAAGCACACTATTCAACTATCTTACAGGTTTAAAACAACACACAGGAAACTGGCCTGGAAAAACAGTTTCCAATGCCAAGGGACATTTTGAATACTTGGATGAAGAGTACTTATTAGTAGATTTGCCAGGAACCTATTCAATATTGGCAAATTCAGAAGAAGAGGAAATAGCTAGAGATTTCATCTGTTTTGGAAATCCTAAAATAACTGTAGTAGTTGTAGATGCTACAAGTCTTGAGAGAAATCTAAACTTAGTGCTCCAGATAATGGAGATAACTGACAATACAATAGTTTCATTAAATCTAATAGATGAAGCAAAGAGAAAAGGCATAGAAATTGATGTAGAAAAACTGGAAAATTATTTAGGAATACCTGTGATTCCAACTGTAGCTAGAGATGGAACAGGAGTTTCCCGATTAATAGAAACAATTTATGCTATTGACAATCTACAGATTAAACCAAATCCCAACAAAGTTAAATATGATAAGGAAATTGAAGAACTCATAAATAATATAGAAAATATACTCTCAAACTATTTAAATGAAAATTATAATTTAAGGTGGATTGCACTGAGGCTTATGGATGGAGACAAAAACATGAGAAAACATTTAGAAGAAATACTCCTTTCAAATAAATTTTATGAAAACCCACTTGAAAAAATAGATTCACTTTTAGAAGAATTTGAAAATATCGGAGATTCTATTGTTACTTCTATATATAAAAATGCAGAAGAAATTGCTAAAGAAGTAGTAAAAGTAAAAAATGAAAAAAAAGTCAATTGGGATAAAAAAATAGATGACATTCTTACAAATAAAATAACAGGATACCCTATTATGATTTTGCTACTTGGAATCATCTTTTGGATAACTATAGTTGGTGCAAATTACCCTTCAGATTTGCTAGCAAAAGGTCTTTTTGCACTAGAAGATAAATTAACTTTTCTCTTTTCTAAATGGAATTCCCCCGATTGGCTACATGGAATATTAATACTTGGCGTATACAAGACTCTAGCCTGGGTCATATCTGTAATGCTTCCTCCTATGGCAATATTCTTCCCATTATTCACACTTCTTGAAGATTTAGGATACTTACCAAGAGTAGCTTTCAATTTAGACAATTCTTTTAGAAAAGCTGGAACTCATGGAAAACAAGCACTAACTATGAGTATGGGATTTGGATGCAATGCTGCTGGTATAATAGCTTGTAGAATAATTGATTCTCCAAGAGAAAAATTAATAGCCATGATAACAAACAATTTTGTTCCGTGTAATGGGAGATTTCCTATAATTATAGCAATGTCTACAATATTTATAGGAAGACTTTTTAACAAAAGATTGGGATCTTTTATAGCTGCTATCTCTGTAGTATGTGTAATACTCATAGGAATATTAGTGACACTACTGATTTCAAAATTTTTGTCAAAAACTTTTTTAAAGGGTATGGCATCCTCGTTTACATTGGAACTTCCTCCTTATAGAAAACCTCAAATAGGTAGGATACTCATTAGAAGTCTCATAGATAGGACACTATTTGTCCTAAGTAGAGCTATAATAGTAGCCGCTCCAGCAGGAGCCATCACTTGGATATTTGCCAATATAAATATAAATGGAATGAGCATTTTAAATAGATGCGCTACATTTTTAGACCCTTTTGGATTACTGCTAGGGCTTGATGGTCTCATTCTCATGGCTTTTATTTTAGGACTGCCAGCAAATGAAATAGTACTTCCTATACTCATCATGGGATATATGTCTGAAGGAACAATGATGGAACTTGAAAGTACAGAAGCCTTGAGAACACTATTATTAGATAATGGATGGACTTTCATCACTGGTATCAACTTCATGCTATTTTCACTACTTCATTTTCCTTGTGGTACAACACTCATGACTATGAAAAGAGAAACCAATGGATATAAATGGCCTCTTTTTACATTTATCTTAACTACCAGTATAGCAATACTAGTCACCTTCACAGTAAATATGATTTCAAAATTATTCATCTAAAAAATAAAGTCCATGATATTGAAACTAGTTAAAAACTAGCTTCAATATCATGGACTTATATATTGAAAAATTCTCCCATACAAATAGTGTTTGCACTACCTTTCATATATATTTCATAATCATCCTTTAGTTCTATTCGAAGAGAGCCGCCTTCAGTCACTACATTTACTATACTATCTAATTTCCCAATCATGTAGCCTATAACTACACTAGCACAAGAACCAGTTCCACATCCTAGGGTTCTTCCTGCTCCTCTTTCCCAAGTATAAATATTTATATTTCTTCTATCAACTACTTCAATAAAATTCACATTTGTCTTTTTAGGAAACATGGGATGAACCTCAATTTTCCCGCCCAATTCATTTACATCTATATTATCAATACTATCTACAAATATAACTACATGAGGAACTCCTACAAGTACCGAAGAAAAGACCAAATCTCTTTCATCAATATTTATTGTCTCCAATATAGCTTTTTCACGATCTATATCTACAGGTATCTTTTCACTTTTAAATATTGGATATCCCATGTTTACTTTTACATACATTACCTTATCATTTTTGTCAGTATCAAGAACTATATTCTTAATGCCTGCAAGGGTTTCTACTGTAAAATTTTTTTCTCCAACTAAACCATTTTCATATACATACTTTGAAAAGCATCTTATACCATTTCCACACATTTCTCCTATAGAACCATCTGAATTGTAATAGATCATCTTCACATCCGCTACAGAACTCTTTTTACAAACCATTATACCATCTGCGCCTACACTGAAATGTCTATCACAGACCTTTTTAGCCAAATTTGCATAATCATCAATATCATACATAAATCCATTAAATATGACAAAGTCATTTCCCGCTGCTTCCATTTTAGCAAACTTCATATTTTTAATCACTCCCAAAATGATATACATTTATATTTCATTTTTAAGTATATCATCATAAGTCTCTCTTTTCACTATCAATCTATCTTTTCCTTTTCTTAACATTACAACGGCTGGTTTTGGAATTCTATTGTAATTACTTGCCATGGAATAATTATATGCTCCAGTAGATAATACAGCTAAAATATCGCCGGTTTCAATTTGAGGAACCTTTAAATCCCATATGAGAATGTCTCCAGTTTCGCAACATTTTCCTGCAATTGTCACAGTTTGTACTGGCTCTTTATCTATCTTATTTGCAATTATTCCCTCATATTTTGCTCCATATAATGCTGGCCTTGGGTTGTCAGGCATTCCACCATCTATACCAACATAAGTTCTCACTCCTGGAATTTCTTTTATTGACCCAATTGTATAAAGAGTGATTCCAGCTTCACCTACAATCCATCTCCCTGGCTCAATAATGAGCATTGGCCTTTCAAGTTCATATTTTTCACATTCATCTATTAATTCTTTCATCATAGCATCAGTATAATACGAAATAGGTTTTCTAGATTCATTTTGCTCATAGCAAATTCCATATCCTCCACCTGCATTCAATTCACTTGTAATAAATCCCAAATCATCTTTTGCAGCTTTTGCCATCTTCATAAGTATATTAATAGCTTTTACATGAGTAGTATTTTCATGAATTTGAGAACCTATATGAAAGTGAAAACCCTTAAGTTCTACATACTTAGAATTCATCGCAATTTTTATAGAGTTATATATAATTTCTTTATCCAAGGGAATACCAAACTTCGAATCAATTTGACCCGTTTGTATATATCTATGAGTATGACTATTTATACCTGGAGTTATCCTAAATAATATATTTATTTTTTTGTTATATTTTTCAGCTATTTCTTCAACCAATTTCAATTCCAAAAAATTATCAACCACTATTCTTCCCACTCCATATTGCACAGCCAATTCTATTTCTTCTCTCGTTTTATTGTTTCCATGAAATATTATTTTTCCCATTGGAAAATCTACTTGTATGGCAGTATATAATTCTCCTCCTGATACCACATCCATTCCCAATCCTTCTCTTTTTATAATCCTAGCCATTTCTTTTGTTAAAAATGCTTTACTTGCATAAGCTGCCATTGTATTGTCAAATTTTTCTACATAGTCTTCCTTGATTTCTCTACATCTATCTACAATAAAATCTTCTGATACAACGTACAATGGAGTACCATATTTAGTCGACAATTCTACAGTATCCACATTTGAGAACAAAAAATTAGTCATATAAAATCATCCTTCCTGACAATAAGCCTCAATTTATTATATTCAAAATAAATTAAAGCAACATTCATGCCATTTAATATTCATCTAAAATCGGCACAAAAAATCAGATTATTAAGATGATGTGTGAATAAATTCCCATTTGCCGTACTTTATTGCTTTTTAAATTGGAAAATACAACTTTCCAACAATTCGGGTTTCCGAACATTTTTCCCATTTCCCGTATATTGGTTTTGTTTTTTATAATTCATTTCGGAAAGTTTTATATTAAGGAAAACTAGACTTTTTCTATGGATTATAAAAATATTTAATTTTAGTTTTGGAATACTATATTTAGTAATAATTTTTTGAAAAAAGATATTTATGGATGTGCTAGAAATTTAAATTACCAAATGAAAAAATTACATGGTTTATAAGATATTTTTCTACACATAATACTAATACACCAAGTTAATTCATAATAATTTATAAAAATCATGAAAGGAGTTGAAAAAATTGGCTAATAATACTACTGGAAGTAATAAAATTTTAGTTCCAGGTGCACGTCAAGCATTGGATCAAATGAAAGTAGAAATTGCTAGTGAACTTGGTATGGCAAATTATGAAACAATGGATAAGGGTAATCTACCATCCAGACAAAATGGATATGTTGGTGGAAATATGACTAAAAGATTAGTAGAAATGGCTCAAAGAAATATGAGTGGTGGAGGAACAACTAGATAAATACATTTAAATACTAAAAAGGATAGGTCAAAATGACCTATCCTTTTTAACTAATTTTCAGTATCAAATGGTGGAGTAAAAACTCTTTGTGCTAATTCTTGATCTAGCATATATAATCCATGAGAATCTTCTCCCATTCTTTCAAGCCTTTTTAAAACATTCTTCATACTATTTTCTTCTTCTACTTGTTCATCAACAAACCATTTCAATAAGCTAATTGTTGCATGTTCTCTCTCTTCCATTGCTATATCCATTAATTTATATATTCTAGCTGTAACACTTTTTTCATGTTCAAGAGCAATTTTAAATACTTCCAATACAGAATCATAATCATTTTTAGGTTCTTCAAGTCCTAAAATATTTACTCTCCCATCCATCTCATTTATATAGTTAAAAAACTTCATAGTATGAAAAGTTTCTTCTTCGGCTTGAACTATAAAATAATTTGCGAATCCATCTAAGTCTTCATTTGCACAATATGCCGCCATAGCTAAATACAAATTTGATGAATACATCTCATATTTAATTTGTTCATTTAATTCTTGAAGTAAATTTTCAGATAACATAAATTTTTTACCTCCTCAAATATTTCTTATTTTTTGTATACCCTAATACATATAGATTAACCATGAAAAAAACTTCTACCCAAATTAAAGTAGAAGTTTTCTCATAAAATTTAGTTATGACGCATTTCTCTTATATAAAAGCCCTTGCCTCTCATCATGACCTTCCATAAAAGCTCATGAATTAAAGACCTAAACTGTAGTTCATCCCTATATAGTAGTTGACCACGTCTAATTTCATATCTTTTACATACCATGAAACTCATCTCCTATTGCATGTAATAATATAATATAAATATCCAACTAGACTATTATAAGAGAAACTATTGTATTTGTAAAGAGTCAATCCATAAGAATTATTCCTAGTTTTTTATATATCTCCGGACCTATTCTATCAGTAATTGAAATATTGTTATCTTTCAAAAACTTTAACAATGCATATTTAGTTCCATCTCCATAAACCCCATCTATGGATCCTTCATAATATCCGCTTTGTTTTAATCTTTTTTGGACTTCTTGTACATCAGCTCCTCTGTCCCCAGGTTTAAGCACTCTAAACCCATAAGCAAAAGGTCCAAAATCACCTTTGACCAAAGTAACTGTAGTATCATATTTAACTAATGAATAAAGTTCTTCTACATCACTATTTCTCATTCTAATACAACCATGAGATGCATTATATCCTATGGAGCCTGGCTTATTTGTACCATGAATTCCATATTTCCCCCAAGGTACATTAAGTCCCATCCATCTGGATCCAAACCCTCCACCCCATGCAGCTTTTTCAACAATCCTGAAAGTACCTAAAGGTGTGGGAGTATCAACTTTTCCAGTAGCTACAACATATTGTTTGACAATTTCATTTGCATCTAAATCTATTAAATAAAGTAGCTTTTTATCTACTTCAATAAGTATAGCTAAGTTCCTATCATCATGACTCTTATATACATCCTTATTGTCATAATCTATTCCCCTTATAGTTAAATTTGTATGTATTGCATTTCCTAAAGCAACAACTATAACTACTAATACAAATGACAAAAGGACCAATTTTACCTTTTTAAACAACTAAACTCCCTCCTTTATGTTTTAATTATATGCAGGGAGTTTAGAATTAAAACTAAAACAATTTTTTTATTTCCTTTGTACTTGGAACCTTGCCTGCAAATACAACCTTTTCGTCAATTACAAGGGCAGGACTAGTCATAACTCCATAGCTAACTATTTCCTTTAAATCCTCTACTTTTTCTACAGTAGCCTCAATACCAAGCTCCTCTACTGCCTTTTTTACGTTTTTTTCAAGTTTTTCGCATTTCGAACAACCTACACCTAATATCTTAATTATCATTTTTATCCCTCCCATGGTTTATAAAAATATATACGAAAAAGCATTGAACCCATATCCTATGATTATTATCCCTATTGTAACTATAGTTATAAATGTCATCAGCAATTTTGGTTTTACAACTTTGCTAAGCATAATCATAGAAGGTAAGGAAAGAGTAGTAACTGCCATCATAAAAGATAAAACTGTACCTATTCCAACCCCTTTTGCAACTAAAGCTTCTGCTATTGGAATAGTACCAAATATATCAGCATAAATAGGTATTCCTATAAGTGTAGCTATAAGAACCGAAAATGGATTGTTCTCTCCCAAAATTTTCTCTATAACATGCTGCGGAATCCAATTGTGAATTGTTGCTCCAATTCCTACTCCAATTAAAATATATGGCCAAACTCTACCAACTATATCCCTTACTTGATTTCTAGAAAAATCCACTCTATCTTTCCTAGTTAATTCATCTAGCTCTACATCAGCTGATTCGACACTCCATACATAATCTTCAATATACTTTTCCATATTTAATTTTTGTATTATAGCTCCTCCTATAACTGCCAAAACCACTCCTACAACAACATAAGCTATGGCAATTTTACCACCAAAAAAAGACATCAATAACATGAGAGAAGCTAAATCCACCATAGGTGAAGATATTAAAAATGAAAATGTGACTCCTATAGGAAGACCTGCTGATGTAAATCCTATAAAAATAGGTATACTTGAACAACTACAAAAAGGAGTTATAGTACCTAATAGTGCTCCTATTATATTGCCTTTTATTCCTCTAATTCTTCCAAGAATCTTCTTCGTTCGCTCTGGTGGAAAATAACTTTGTATATAGGAAATTAAAAATATAAGCACTGACAACAATATAAAAATCTTTATTGTATCATAGATAAAGAAATGTACACTCCCTCCAATTTTGCTCTCCATAGACAATCCAAATACATTTTCAACTAATTTCTCCACAAGTTCAAATAGCCATTTCATTTTAAGCATTTGATCATTTATCCAATTAAACATTCCCAACAATCTCACCACCTATAGATTTTATTTCTTATTAGCCAATTCTATATACTTTTCAGCAGCCTTGCTTTTTTCTAAATCTTTCTTCAAAATTGGATAATCCTCTACATTATCTACTATATTTTGAAGTATATTTTCAAACAGTTCCCCTTCAATATTCAAAGAATAAAAGATATATTGTTCTTTTCTTTCATCTTTTACAAATCCCATATCTCTAAGTTTTGCAAGGTGTTTAGAGACATTTGGCTGAGGTATACCAGTTATTCCACACAATTGACATACGCAAAACTCCCTACGGTATAAAAGTACCATTATTCTAAGTCTAGTTTCATCTGAAAGTATTTTAAAACAATTCAGTAGTTTATCCATGCAATCATCCTCTCATTTATCTTAACTTCATTTCTTTACCGACTACACTCTCCCAAGCATTAAATATAGGTCTTATTATTTGAGGACCTATTTTCGATATAATCACCAATTGAGAAGTAGTTTCTTCTTTGTCAGTCAATTTGTAATCTATTTTTTTATTGACCACATCCACTTGATTCCATCCATCTTCAAGTTTGAAAAAGCCCTTTATTCTATAACTATCTATTTTTATAATGTCTAAAAATCTTGTAAGTTCTTCTTTAGTCAATTCACCTTCATAAGTTAAAGTCAAAGTCTTTGGCTTATTGTCCAGAGTATTTGTTGTATCTTCTGAATCAATCCATCCTTTTTCTAAAAGATTTTTTTCTAAAAAGTCATAGTCCATTTTCCCATTTATAGCTGTCTGAATTTCAGCACTATCATTAATTTCTTTTATTTTCTCTATGACTTTCACCAATCTATCTTCATCTATTAAGTCCACTTTGCTTATAACTACTAAATGACAAAATTTAAGTTGTCTTTCTACTGTCTCTATATCTTCTATTTGTTCTAAAAAGTTCAATCCATCTACTATACAAAGCGCCCCACTATAATCATAGACATCACCCTTTGCAACTTCTACTGCCTCTAAAAATTCTCCTATATTTGATGGATCTGCAAGTCCAGAACTCTCTACAAATACATAGTCCATATCCCTATCTGCCATATCTACAAGGGCAGATACAAAGGAAAGTTGCAAACATGAACAAAATATAGAACCTCTATTTATTTCTATAAGTTCCATATCTTCTTTTTTGATTATAGTTCCATCTATACCTACTTTCCCAAACTCATTCATTATGACTCCTACCCTTTTCTCCGATAGATCTTTTAAGGTATTAGTCAAAAAAGTTGTTTTCCCCGATCCTAAAAAACCTGTAAGCAAATAGAGTTTTGTTTTCTTTCCCATCTAAATTCCTCCTCGCTATATTATATGCTCATATTCCTATATGGTTATATGTCTATATGGATATAGTACCGCAAGTTTTCCAATTTGTCAACAAAAAACATCCTATATTTTCAATAGGATGTTTTTTATATGTGCTATTTAAACAAAATTTTTATGTTTTCGAAACCCATATTTTATCTAACACCACTCTTCAAAACCATTGTTTTGAGTATTGTGTTTTTGTTTCGTGGATGTATAAGTTGGTGAATTACCAATATTAAATCCGTCCTCTAAAATAAATTCTCCATCTACAAATAATTTTATACTCCACATTCCCATCAATAAAAATTCTGTATTTAATTCTATCCAAAACCACATTGTTATAGGTTTATCTTCTTCCCCATCTGGTGTAAATAATATATTTTCAGAAAAAGAGTGCAGCGTATTGTCTGGTTTATACCATAATACAGTTATAGCATGTACTCCTGTTACATTTGTAAATTCAAATTTTGTGACTACTTTTTCATCTATATTAATATTAAAATATTTTTTATTTATCTGCAAATCTTCTTCAAGAATTTGATTCAACATATTGTATTTCTCTATATGAACAGTATATTGTTCATTATTATAAAGACGTTCATCATTTTCATTTATAATTATTAAAGACATCAATTCTCCTTCTTTATTGAGTGCATATAAGTTTGCAATAGGATCATTCATACGAATGTTGTCATTTATAATAAATTTATACAAATGCTCGCCAGAAGAAAGTTCTACTTCATTCCACCATATGCCTTCCTCATTTTTTTTCATGATATTCACAGTTTCATCCCAATTGTTGAAATCACCAATTACAGACATGTTTTTTATATCAAAATATTCAGTTTGCTTATATGTAAATATATGTTTCATAAGCAAATCCCTCCATTTTTTTCAAACATAGTTATTTTTTAATCTAATGATGTGCTATATGCTTTTTCTTTTTCTTGCTCTATTTCTTGTTTTTCTTTGCTTAAATCCATCCCAAGTCTTTTGGCTGCTTCTTCTACATTGTATTCATTTACAAAATAAGGACTGATATCTATAAGCTTTGTATAACATTCTTTAGCTTTATCATATTCTTTGAGCTTTTCATAATATATAGCATGATAAGAATAATATTTAATCCAATCTTTTTGATTGTCAATTTTTTTATTTGTACTATTGAATAAATCATCAGCTTTTTTATATTCACCTATTTCTGAATAATATCTTGCCCTTAACAGTAAATTTTCATTATCTTGTTCAGGCTTATTTTCTAATTTTTCAATATATTCTAATGCCTTGTCATATTCTTCAATATCTAAATATGCAAGGGCTATAGAAAAAAACACAGTCTTATCATCCTTGTCATTTTCATAAGATTTTAAGAAACATTCTATAGCTTTCTTTTTATCCTCAATATCTCCATCTAAATATAACATTCCCATTCTCAAATAAATATAGATATCATTACGTCTTTTGACATCTTCTTTTAGCCCTTGAACCTCCAATGCTTTCTGAAATGCATTTATTGCATCTTCATAATACTTTGTACCTTCATACATTGTTGTACCAGAATATATAATACCAGCAATGTAATATGCATTGACAGCTATCTCCGGAGGAGTACTACTGTTCATGTACTTTTCCATTTGTTTTATATATTCTATTGCTTTTTCAAAATTGTTTATTTTTCCATAGGCATAAGCCATTCCCATATATGCTTCTACATTTGTTGGATCTTTTTTTAGTATGAATTTATATAAGGCATAGCCTTTTTGTATTTCACCTTTTTCTTCAACTAATTCCTTCGCTTTTTTCAATGTCTCTTCTGTTGAATGATTATTGAAGATGACATGACTTGAATTAGGTTTAATTAAATAAAATTTTATAATTGGTTTTTTACTGTTTATGTTAATTAAAAATATTCCAAGTGCTATAACAATAGCAATCAATATACAGTATTTAGATTTTAGTTTTTTCCTCATTTCATCACCTGCTTTTTTGTGATAAGAGTAGCCTTTTAAAAAAGCTACTCTTATCATTATATATTTTTATCAATATGCAAATTTTTCTACAAATTGTCCTGAAATAGAAGTAATTACAGCACTTCCAGCAAGTGCAACTCCTACTTTAGCAATAACTGATGCAGCAACTGGTGCAAGTATTACTGCTGCAGAAATTGCTGCTACAGTAACTGCTGTTTTTGTAATTTTATCTCTATCAAATTCAACTGTAATTGAAGTTTTTGACCTAATACCACTTGTATTCTTTTCTGTGTCAGTATCTAATGAAAGTTCGCAACTCACATTCTTGGGCTTGTTGGTAAATATACTGCTTTTACTTCCTCCTGTGGATATTGTCAATGCTGAATTATAATAATCTGTTTTAAAAGTTTTTGCGGTGTATGAGATTGTCATATCTTTGCTAACTTTAGCTTGTACAATATCTTGATTACCAGTACTTGCTCCAATGTCTATTTCTCCTTTATCATTCATTGAAGTTTCAAGTCCACCATAGCCATTGGACTTTTTAGCTTTCAAGCTATTACTATCTTCGGAAATATTATAATTTACATTTAAGTTTTTACTTCCAATAGATGTATTTCCTGTAACTTTAACAGTAACTCCTGGTAGTACCTCTGCAGATTTTTCACCTTTAATGCTTCCTCCTAAAACCTCAACACCTTTTCCGATATTTTTATCTACATGTTTTTTTAC
Source organism: Sporanaerobacter acetigenes DSM 13106 (assembly GCF_900130025.1). NCBI lineage: Bacteria > Bacillati > Bacillota > Tissierellia > Tissierellales > Sporanaerobacteraceae > Sporanaerobacter > Sporanaerobacter acetigenes. Next base: position 194,596 of record NZ_FQXR01000006.1, read on the forward strand.
ATCAGAAACCGTCTTTTGAGCAGTTTTTGGAACATTTTTTACAGATTTTTCTACTTTAGCGCTCAAGGAAACTGCTGTCTTCTTAACTTCACTTTTAATTGAATACTCCGCTTTTTTTATTGTGTTTTTTACAGATGATAAAAGTGAAGACTTATCATTTGATAATGTAGATTTATAACTAGCAGTTGAACTTTTGATACTATTTGACTTAGTTTTAGTATTGCTAATAATTTTGTTAGAATTTGATTTAGACTGGATATGATTAGAATTAACTTTATTAGGTCTAGCTGTAGATTTAGGTCTAGTATAGCTATTTACCTTATAGCCACCATGACTATTAACTGAACTACTCCTCACTATATTGCCCCCTTTTGTTTGAATATAAATACATTTTATCACAACAAATGTCAAATAAGGAAACTTTATTCCGACATATTATTGCAAAAAATTACATCTTTCCCTATATTAATGCTGTGAATTTTTGTCTCATTGCATCTTAGAAAATATTTATGAACAACAAAAAACATCCTATATTTTCAATAGGATGTTTTTTATATGTGCTATTTAAACAAAATTTTTATGTTTTCAAAGCCCATATTTTGTAGGAAAGAGTTGAGAATCTCTTCTGCATTTTTTTGTGCCTCGTTTAGAAGACCTTTATTTATGACTTCTTCCTCCATATTTTTCTTTTCTTTTACAAGAACATCATATAGATCTTCAATTTTTAATTGATTAAATATGGACTCTTTTTCATCATAAACATACACATCTTCCTCATTTATTACATTGTCAAATACCTTCGGCTTGTCCAATACAATTTCTACACTCTTTTTATCCTTTACATTCACTTCTACAGTTTCTAAATCTATTCCTGCCTTTATATAGCCACTGTACTTGATTAGAAACCCCTTACTTGTAAATGGAATATTCATTTCATTAAATTTCTTGTTGTCCCTATATGAAACCACATTTGTATAATTGTATTTAACCGTAGACAATTCCAATATTTTTGACACTTGTTCTTCCAATGTATCTGACAAAATACTTGTTTTCTTTGTAACTAGAGACTTAAAATAAAAGAACAATCCTGTTACAATTGCTAGACAAATTAAAAATATTGTGAAATAATATTTCTTACTTTTCTTTTTAAACACTAAACCAGCTCCTTAAAGTAAAGTCATATTTAATTCTACAAAAAAATACGCCATCTTTCAATGGCTAATTTTTTTGTTTAGTACTATGTCTTTTGTTGATTTAGCAAACATTTTATATTAAAATGGTGATAATCTATATTATCCCATTGGAGGTCAAAATGAAAAATATTATTCCTGCATTAGATAAATGTGTGCTTTTTAAAAATATATCTAAAGAAGAGATAGAAGCACTTTTAAAGGAAATATCCTATAATATAAATACATATAAAAAGGATAAAATCATTGCACTTGAGGAAAGCAAATGTACCTGTTTAGGTATAATACTTGAAGGAAAAGTCGAAGTCCAAAAGATATTTCCCTCTGGAAAAGTCATTGCTCTAAACACCTTTGAAGAGGGAAATATCTTTGGCGAAGCATTGGTTTTTTCGAAAAAAAATGTCTATCCTTCAACTATTGTATCCATAAATAATACCAAAATTATGTTTGTCCAAAAAAATGACATAATACAACTTTGCAGTAGAAGCGACAAATTTTTAAACAATTTTATGACAGTTCTTTCCGACAGAATTCTCATGTTGAGCGGAAGAATAAGAAATTTGTCATATGAAACTATAAGGAAAAAAATAGCAAATGTATTGTTGGAAGAATATAAAAAGCAAAAAACAGTATTTTTGACTTTGCCATATTCAAGAAAAAAGATGGCAGAAATATTAGATGTACAAAGGCCATCTTTGTCAAGGGAGTTAATAAAGATGAAAGAAGATGGAATTATAGATTTTGATAAAAATGTCATAAAAATTGTTTCTCTAGAATTGCTAGAAGAGTGTCTAATAGATTAAAGTTTTCTTTCAAATATTTTTATTTTTTCTTCATACTTAAAGTCATCAATATATTCTATTCCTATACCTTGAAGAAATTCTTTCATTATTTTATTTTCTGCAGAAATATTTATTTTTGATGCATTTCCATACTCATCCACAGCAATTTTGCCTTCTTCTTTGGGTATGATGGTTTTTGGTCCGCCTACGCATCCACCGTCACATCCCATACCTTCTAAAAATCTTGCTTCTATATTTCCATCTAGAGCATTTTTAAGCATAGCTTTACATTCAGGAATTCCACTAGCCTGTTCTGATATAAACAAACCTATTTTCTCTGGAAACATATTTTGAACTGCATCTTCTACAGCTAATGATACTCCTCCAATCCTCCCATATATTCTACCGCCTTTGGAAGAGTATTGAGTTGAAAGTTCTTCATGAATGTCTTCTAATTTAATATCTAAAGCATCAAAAATATCTTTAAGTTCTGTAAATGTAAGTACAAAATCTATTGCATCTTTTATATCTTCTATTTTTGCTTCAGCTTTTTTAGCAACGCAAGGGCCTATAAACACCACTTTACATTCTGGTTCTATTGTTTTTATAACTCTTCCTGCAGCTATCATTGGAGATATAGAAGGTGAAGTATATTTTATAAGCTCATTATATTTGCCTTTTATCATGCCTACCCATATAGGGCAACAGCAAGATGAAAGCATAAAATCATCTTCCTTTTGAATATATTTATTGAACTCTACGGCTTCTTTTATAGTAAGCATATCTGCAAAAAATGCCACTTCTACCATATCCGCAAATCCTATGCTCTTTAAGGCAGCTCTTATCTGACCTATAGATACATTCTCTCCAAATTGTCCTATTATAGATGGTGCTACGGCCGCTATAACTTTAGTATTTGTCCTTAAAGTGTTTAAAAGAGGTAAGAATTCTACTTTATCTACAAAATTTTTCTTATCACATACATCTACGCATAATCCACAATTTACACAACTATCAATATTTATTTCAGGAAGCCAAGTTTTTTTATCTATAATAATAGCATCAAAAGGGCAAGCATTTTGGCAAACTGTCTTTCCGTCAATTTCAACGCAGTTTTTTATACAGGAATAAGTATTTATGACAACTCTATTTGTAGTCTTATAATTATCTATAGCCGTTTTTAAATCCCTGGAAAAATTCTCCCCATATTCCACTTCTACACCACAAATGGCTGAAACTACTTTTGCAAAGGACTCTTTATCTACATCTTTCTTTTCTATTATTTCTTCAACTTTTTCCTCAAATACATCTTCATAATAAGCTATAAGAAGTTCTTTAAAAAGTAATCTATAATTTTTATCTCTCATGAAAGCACCCCCATATTTTAAATATAGTATACCCATGTTTTTATAAGATAATTTAAGCAATACATTTTCTATCAATAATTATCTATAATATAACCGTACAATAAATAAGTAGTTTTTTTTGAATAAATAAGATATGATTTAGATAGAGATTAGTATTGGGAGGTAGAAAAATGAACTATGATGTAATAGTTGTTGGAGCTGGTCCTTGTGGAATATTTACTGGACTGGAGCTAAAAAAATTGAATCCAGATAAAAAAATACTTATTTTGGAAAAAGGAAATTCAATCGAAAAAAGAATTTGCCCTAAAAGAAAAACTGCCGTATGTGTAAATTGCAATCCTTGCAATATCACAACTGGATTTGCAGGTGCAGGAGCTTATTCAGATGGAAAATTGTCTCTGTCTCCAGATGTAGGGGGCAACCTTCCAGAATATATTGGATATGAAAAAACTCAAGAATTAATTAAATATGTTGATAACATTTATTTGGATTTTGGTGCTGATAAAAGAGTCTATGGAATTGACTATAAAGATAAAATCCACGATATAAGGAAAAAAGCTATAAGAAGCAATTTAAAACTTGTGGAATGTCCTATAAGACATATGGGAACAGAAGTAGGATATACTATTTATGCTAAAATAGAAGAACATTTAAAAAAGTTGGGGATTGATTTAAGTTTCAAAAATCCAGTTGAAGATATTTTAATTGATGATGATAGAAATATAAAAGGTGTCATTGCCGATAAAGAATATTATGCTGAAAAGGTAATTATCTGCGTGGGTCGAGAAGGCTCTGATTGGCTGAAAAAATTGTGCATGAAACATGATATTGACACAGAAACAGGAGATGTTGACATAGGAGTTAGAGTGGAAACAAGAAATGAAATAATGGAAGAACTAAATGAAGCCATGTATGAAAGCAAACTCATATACTATACTCCAACTTTTGATGATAAAGTAAGAACTTTTTGTACAAATCCTGGTGGAGAAGTATCTACAGAATACTATGATGGAAATTTAGCTGTTGTGAATGGTCACAGCTATAAATCTAATGAACTAAAAACTCCAAATACAAATTTTGCCCTATTAGTTACAAAACACTTCACAAAACCTTTCAATTCTCCTATTGAATATGGTATGCATATAGCTAAACTTGGAAATATGCTTTCTGGAAATAAGGTACTTGTGCAAAGATATGGAGATTTTAAAAGAGGGAGAAGGACCAGTGAAAGTAGACTATGTAGGAACAATATCATACCTACTTTAAAAGATGCAGTTCCTGGAGATTTAAGTCTAGTTCTTCCTCATAGACTTTTGAAGGATATAGATGAAATGATCATTGCTCTAGATAATGTAGCCCCCGGCCTTACTAGTGATGAAACTCTTCTTTATGGAGTAGAAGTCAAGTTTTATTCAAACAAAGTTTTAACTACCGGTAATTTTGAAACCAATATAAATGGACTTTATGTTGGTGGAGATGGTGCAGGAATCACCAGAGGACTAATGCAAGCAAGTGTCAACGGAGTGGTACTAGGACGAATTCTAAGTAGATAAGTGCAAGGGACTAATTTTTCTTGAAATTAGTCCCTTTTGTGCATTTATATACCTTTTTCTTTCTTTTGCATCTTCAACTTTAAAAAAGCTAAGGCCTTTTTAGCATCTATTTCCACTACAGTATTTTCACCTACAACTTCTGTTTCAATTCCTTCTTTGGACTTGTTGAAATCTACTATAGTATCCATGTACTCATTTTTCACTACAAACTGTCCTTGAGTACCTACAAAACTAAGTCCCACTACAGGAATACTTCTTTTGCCTATTTCTTCTATGGTATTGGCATAATCTACATGACTATTGCCCCAACCATCGACAGAAATTATGACACCATCTGCTCTCATAGCTTCTACCCAAGTAGCTGCTCTTTGTCCTACAAACATCTTGTCCGCATTATCTTGCGGAGTCCCAACAACGATTATTCCCAACAAATCTATATCTTTGTCATTTGACACTACAGAAAGCAATGGATCTCTAAAATGATGAAGTGTAGTTTCTTTTGTAGATGGTCCTACGCCCATTTTAACACCACCTTTTAATGCATTGCCCTAAGGGCACCATCTCTATATTCATTTGGAGTAAGTACTATGGGGACATTCCCCATATCTATAATAGATTTTCCTCCATTGTATCCACAGGGTTCATTCCCAAACAGTCTAGTATCATACATGGCTCCTTGGCCTGCAACTTGCTTTATTATAACAACTTTTTTCCCATTAGGCCTTATAGTATCTACATATTCATGCTTTTCATCACAAAATCTTCCGTTCATATTCTTTAAATATCCTCTTATTTCTTGAACGAGACTATCACATACTCGATGAGCTGCTTCAGGTCCTTTCCTTGTAGCTCCCATTCCACTTTTCAATACCACATCTACATGAATTAGAATATCATCTTTAGCTGGAGTTCCCGGACGGTCGAATACAACTTGTTCATTCAATATTCCTTCTGATGAGCCAAATTCAGCAACTTGAATTCCATCCTCATCAACTCCTGTAAGCATAGTACAAACTCCTGTGAGCACATGAGTTATTCCTTCTCCAATTCTTCCCAATACCTTTGTAGCAATAGGTGAAAAATCCATTATGGAATTTACATAAATATCTCTTTTATCAGGATTTATAATATCTATATTTAGAGCTTTTATGTATTCTTCTTTTGAATTTAAAATTCTATCCTTATTTATATATAAAACTCTATCCTCTATATATGTCTTTTCTGAAAACTCTACTTTTTCTATATGAAAAGCTTTTATGACAAGTCTTCTCATCTCTATATATTTATCCATAAAATCACCACCTGAGGTTTAAGCCTCCCAACATTGGGAGGCTTAATTATTATACCTTTGCTATATATTCATATGGAAGAGAAACTACCTTTCCTGGAGTATCTATTTCAACAAGTTGTTTCAATGTATCTCTAAGAATATTTATCTGCATTTCAGGATCATTTGGTCTTCCGGCATTAGCCCCCATAGGTACAAGAGGAGCTACTGCTCTAGGTGTTCCCGTCTGTTTTACAACAGGAGGTAATGCTGCAATCAATATTGTAGGAATCCCCGATTCCTCAATTGCTCTCTGTACAAGTACAGCAGAACGATGGCACGTACCTCACCCAGCAGTCATAATAACTGCATCCACATTTTCATCTTTCAAAATTTGTGCAATAGCTGGTCCAGTTTCGTTTTTAAATTTTTCCTGGTTTCCTCCACCACCCATAAATCCTATATGTGTAGGAGCAACTTCTTTTATGAAACCTTCAGCCACAAGTTCTCTCAATCTATCTATAGGAAACATACAATTTATATCCTTATTTACATCTCCATTGTCATATCCACCATGAGAAACCATCAAATCCTTGGTATTTACATCTCCTGGTATTGTCCTGAATGTGAAGTCCCCTGCAAGATTAAATCTCTTGTCAGATTTCAAATGAACTCCTGCAGCAGTTGCAAAAGCAACTCGCATCTCATTTAAAGGTTTCTTCACTGGAGCCCATACAGGTGGAGGTGTAATAGGTACATATATCTCTGATTGTAAACCCTTAACAGTTGTTAAGCTCATTTACTCACACCTTCCTTTCTATTTCTCTTTTCTATATTGCTCACATATTTTTCATTGGGTTCTTCTGATAAAACTTCTATGAAACTCATATTGAATCCAACTTCCTGTCCAATTTTTAATGGATAGTCCGTTATAAGCATTCTCATAGGTATTTTCATGAATCCAAGTCTTCCTTTTAAATCTATAGATACACATCCATCATGAATTTCTACTATGATGCCTTGCATTTGAATTATTTTGTCTCCATATTTCATAGCAATACCTACTTTGTTGAATATTTTTCAAGTCTTTTTTGGCTCATAGGAATTGAAGTTTCATTTTCAACTCTTTCAATTTTTGTATCATTAGCTCTTTCAATTGCTTCAAGATTGCTTTCCTTTACATTTGGATTCCACTTTCTTTCAGCATCTTTCACTTCTTCCCCTGCCATAGCAGTTTTAAGCATATAAAGAGCTCTTATAGCATCTTCCTTGCACAACGTATTACAACCTAAAACTTCATTTTCTATGCCTGCTTCTGATTTGTTGTTGTCAACCATATACTTCATATATTTATTTCCAACAACTAATGCTCCTTGAACAGCACAGAAAGACATTCCAACTACTTCAATTCCCCTCATTCCTATCTGCTCTATATGACTTGCAAAATCTATGTGATTGTTTCCAAAACCTTCAGTTGTAACTACTGCTCCATCTACATCCATTGTCTCAACGAGCATACCAAGTCTTTCAGAAACATAGAATTTCTCTGAATTTATCTGTGGGCTTCCTACAAATACAACTCCACAAAGATCTATTTCTGGATCATTCATAGCTTCAAGAACAAGTGGTTCTCTCCAATAATGCCTTGAACATTCCTTGGATGCTGGTCCAATACATGTTAGAGCATGTATTCCCCCATCAAGAACTTCAAGAGGTGACAATACTACTGGAACATTTCCAAGGTCAACATTTGGTTTTCCTCCAAGAACTCCAACAGGTTCAACAGGAAGAATCAAATTGTCATGCATTGCCCCTTGACCCATTATTTCTTTAACTATAACTACTTTCTTTCTTCCTGACCTTCTATACTGCTCAAATTCTTCAGTATCTACAACATTACTTTCATCAAGTTTTTTTAGAGCTTCTCTTATTTCTTGAGTGATATAATCTGTAGCCCTATGAGCTGCAAGAGGCCCTGGTCTCTCCATATTTGTCCCTGCTGCAATAGTTACTTGAGTCTTTATAAATATTTCTCCCTTGTCTGGTGCTCCTGGTCTTCCCCACATAATATTTTCTTCAAGTATTCCTTCTGATGAACCAAATTCACCTATCTGAACACCATTTTCATCAGTACCAGTAACCATCATTACTACTCCATCTAGTACTCTTGTAGTTCCTGTACCTAGTTTATCTTCTCCTTCTTTTGTAGCAATTGGTTGAACATCCATTATAGTTTCACTATAAGTATTGTATTTATCTGGAGTAATAATATCTATAACTATATCTTTTACTAAATGGTCAGCTTTTACTGCATCTTTACATATATCTTCTCTTATATAAAGAGTTTTTCCTTCTATTTTAGTTTCAGGAGCAAATTTTACTTCATCTATTTTAAAATGTTTTTTTACAAGTTTTCTAACTACTTTATCTTCATATTTTACTGTTGGCTCTTCTATAGTTTTTAACTCTATATCTTTTTTAGGAGCTTCAACTTTTACTGGAGAATTTGTAGCAACTCCTCCAACTCCTAAAGGAACTTCTATGTCTATTCCTTTTCCTTCGCTTATTTTTATTTTTAAAATTCCACCATTAACAACAGTAGTTTGAGAAATCTCTTGAGGTTCAACTGCCATATCTTCATAACCTTCAAGCATATCAGCTGTTATAGGAGTTAATGCAACTACATCTTTTATTAGTTTCTTTCCTACAACCTCTTTTCTAGAAAGTACTCTGTCATTTAAATCTATAAGAAGAGAATCTGAAAGTTTTTCAAAATGCATTGGATTTTCTAAATCATCTATACTTACAACTTCTCCTCTACTCTTGTTATATTTTAAAACAGCCTTCTCATCTTCTTCAGTCAATTTTACTTCTTTTACTTCTTCAATTTTTTTAGCCCCTTCAACTATATCTGGAGTAATTGGTGTAAGTGAATCTATTGTCTTTATAAGTTTTGCTCCAACTACTTCGCCTACTTTCAAGCAATCATCCGGAATAGTCAAAAGTCCTGAATCAACAAGATCTGGAAATATACTTGGATCTTCTAAATTTTCTGGTGAAATTATTGTACCTTCTTCTGTTCTACAACATACAACAGCAACTTCATTCTTCACCTCTGCTGCATGTTCAGCACTCATTGACATATATAAAATCCTCCTTTCAATTATTTATTTTCTTCCATAGGCAATCTTCTTGTCAATGGATAATCCAATGTTCTAAAAACATGATCTGTATGATGATATACAGGAAGTCCCATTTTAGGTGCACAACACATTACAGTATTGGAACAATCGCTACAGTTAGAAATAAGAACTCTTTTTGCTCCACCTTTCTTAAGAGCCATGATTCCCTCAACTTGTCCTGGACAATCTCCTGGAGTCTTGCATTTGTTGGCTCCTCTCACATCTACAACATTTTTACATTTTGTCACAGCAACAACTTCTGCCCCCATTTTTGAAGCAACATCTCTAAGTCTCTCTTCATTGGCACCACAAGCACATACCAAAAGCCCTATAGGACCTTCATATTTTGGGAAAGGTATGGTCACTATTGCGCCTCCTGACATTTTAGTCACAACAGCACTATCCAAATCTTCTGCCTTTCCTGTATATGGCCCTCCAATGATTATTTCTCCATATTCCCCATCAATTCCTCCACAATCTTCTATGAGATCTACAATTGGAGTTCCAATAGGTACTTGAGAAAGAATATGAGGCTTGTTTCCACCTTTTATCTTTCCTACAACAGTTATATCCTTATCTATAACAGGTTTTCTATCTTCAACAGCTCTTGTTATATTTGAAAGAGTTTCAGCATTCAAAACTACACAGTCTGCTTCAAGAGGAAGCTGTGTTGGTTCAAGCCATTTGTCAAATATGGCATGAATGATTGCTCTTTCTTCTCCCATAGGATACATATCTTTTAGTTGTTTTACTTCAATATTCTTGGAGCCAGATAAGTATTTATTTATAGCTTCAATTGCCTTCACATTTTTTGCTTTTATTGCTATATATGCTTTTGGAGCTTTTGTTGCTTTCATTGCATATTCTATTCCCCTTATGACAATTCCAGGGTCATTTTCTAGCAAATTTATATTGTGATGAAGTGCAGGTTCACATTCAACACAGTTTGCTATTATATATCCATTTGGTATTTCAGCTTTAAGTTTTATATGAGCTGGAAAACCTGCTCCACCTGCTCCAACTATTCCTGCTTCATAAACCGTGTCAATTATTGAATCACATTCTTTTATTTTTATATAGTCCTTGTCTTGAACATCATCTGCAAGTATGACTATTTCTTTATCATTTATAGCCTCTACTTTTCCAGAAACACTTGAATGTATTTTAGCACCTAGTCCTGAAGGTTCTGCAATACATTGCCCTCTTTTCACTTCATCTCCAACTTGAACAGTTGGAACGCAAGGTGCTCCTACATGCTGTTTCAATCTAATCGATATTCTTGCCAAAGTCGTCACCCCCTATAAGTCTTTAATTACCATCATTAAATATAGCAAATATCATGCCACAATACTACTTGTTTATAAAAATTTATATGAAAATGCGTACAAACCATTGATACTCCTAATTTGTTTTAATTTTATAATTAAAATAAATCGTGAAATTTTAAAAAGTAAATGCCGAAAAAAGGACACTTACTTTGATTATAAATTTCTTCATTATATATAAATTTCACATAGGGTTGTAATTTACTTGTTTGTGAGCCATGTCGTTTTATCGACTATATGTCTATTTTTAGTCAGTATGATGAATCCACAAAACAGTCCAAATATAAGCTCAATAGAAACAATAATTATACGATATAATACAACTTAAAATTTATCATCTAACACACATCTCTTTCTATTCCAAAGTTTTACTGCTACAAAAAGTAATATTGTGGATAAGAATGTGTAGAAAATTCTATTTATGAATATACCATGCTCTGAAGGTTGAAACTCTGAATAGGGGACTATATTGTTAAATCTAATTATATATTTTGAAATTTGGTTGTTGTGTATATCTATACTATACATCCAATATATAAACTGTATAATAATAGGAACAGTACCATTATCAAAAATAATTTGAAGTACATAACTCAAAGATGTAACAAACATGATTGTAGGTAAAATCCACAATATTGAATATTTAAAAAAGGCTGTATAGGAAATACTATCGCCAGTTGCCTTTGAAAAACCATGAAACAGCCAAGTAGCATGCCCTGCCACTAGCAATACTATAATAAAAGCGGTAAGCACATCAGCTAAATACTTTCCTCCCACATATTTAAAAGATGATATTTCAGTAGTATATATAAGTTCATCTGTACCATACCTTTTATCATTCACAAAAGTAAAGGCAGTTACAAATACCATGAAAAAGCCTATTCCTATTCCAATGTAATCAGCAAAAAGCCTAGCATAAGCATTGGTAACCTTATCTTCTTTAAGAATGGATTCGTATTCCTTTTTCTCTACTTCATAAGGCTCTTTGCTAGCGAAACATAAACGATAATAGTCTTCACTATAGGCTGTATTCCCTCCTAAAGTTCTGTCTATTTTTTCCCTAATATTTTTAAATTCATTATAACTCATGTCAAAGGAACTATCTTCAAATTCTTCAATAGCTTCCTTTAAAACAGCTTTCTGTTCATCATTTATTTTTTCATATACTCTATTGATTCCTTTAATCTTCAATGTATCTCCTTTTTCATAATCCACTTTCATATTTTCATATACAGATTTCATAAGTACTTCATCATTAAGTGTCAATACACTTTCTTTTTTCCCCCAAAGAACTTTAGTATCTGTTCTGGAAGGTATGGGCTTCACCCAATCTCTTTTTAAATCTCCAATAAATTGAGTATAATAAAATAAAAAAGTAGATACTATTAAAATAATGATAGTAAAGCTTGTAAATTGGTGTTTTAGTTCTTTTGAAAAAATCTTGCCAAACATAAATCTACACCTCCCTTATAAACTTCATATAGGCATCTTCTAATGTTGGAGAAATCAGCTCCCCATTTGAAGAAGGTTTTTCTTTAGCTTGTTGGATCATATTTCTAACTGTACCATCATAGACAACTTTGCCTTTGTTTAAAACTACTAGAGTACTACAACTTAATGCTATATCTTCAACAACATGAGTTGACAACAATACAGTCTTATGCCTTCCTATTTCAGAAAATATGTTTCTCATTTTAATCTTTTCTTCTGAATCAAGTCCTGCTGTTGGCTCATCTACTATCAATACTTCTGGTTCTCCTACCATAGCTACTGCTATTCCAAGCCTTCTTTTCATTCCTCCAGAAAGAGCCTTTGTCTTTACCTTAAATAGTTCTTGTAGATGTACTTCCTCTAATTTAGATAATATTTCACTTCTAGACAATTTTCTATTAGAAAGTGCAGCAAAATAATCTAAAACTTCATATACTGTAAAATTAGGATAAAAAGAAAATTTTTGAGGAAGATAGCCTATTATCTTTCTTATTTCTTTTCTATTTTCAACACTTATTCCATTAAAATAAACTTCTCCTGAAGTTTTAGGTATTAAAGTTGATAATATTTTCATAAAAGTTGTCTTGCCTGCACCGTTTGGTCCTAAAAATCCATAAAGTCCTTTATTTATATTGAGATTTATATTGTCTAAAACTCTAGTAGAACCATAATCCTTTGTAAGATTCATAACTTCAATGTTCATAGTAAATTTTCCTCCTTATCTCTCTGAATGAAAAATATTCATAGAGTTGAGAAGCGCTCAAAAAAACGAAAGTAGATATTGTTAGTGACACTATCTCTAAACCCAGTTTAAAGTATAAAGTTAATGCTAGGACAGTTGAGACTCCAAATATTAATAGAAACCAACGAAGTTGTATTTTTCTCAACACTCTTTTATTTTCTCTAATCTTTTCAAGTTGAGACTTATCATATTCTAAAATTCTAACCCGATTCCAAACTTCATTTAAATATTTGTGATTATCTTTGTTACCATTCATTTAATGCACCTCCCACTAATAAATCCTTCATTACATAACTCTTTTAATTTTTTTCTTCCACGAAAAATAGTTATTTTAACTTGAGCTAAACTCATTCCCAATACTTGAGATATCTCTTTATAAGACATTTCTTGAAAAGCATATAGATAGAACACTTTTTTATATTTCTCATTTAAATTATTAAAACCCTTTATAAGGCTATCCCTACGCTCTTTATCTATTATCTGTTCTTCAGGAGAAAAGGTAGAAATAGCATTTATATCTAAAATCACATTTCTTTTATTCTTTCTAATATAATCAACTGCTTTGTTGTGAACAATAGAAAACAAGTAAGCTTTTGAAGTATTATAGCTTTTAAGCCTTTCTCTATATACAAAAAAAGTAGCAAAACTATCCTGTACTATGTCTTCAGCAGTATGATAATCCTTCAATATACTTACTGCAAATTTTGTAGCTTCATCTTTATATTTAATCACAAATTCCTCAAAAGCTTGTTCATTTCCTTCTTTCAATAACTCTAATTGTTCATCCACCTTTTCACCTCCAACTACACTACTTTTTTTCTCCCTTATTACATGTATACAATAGAAACATAAGTCCCAATAAGATAAACTCTAATCTTGTATAAATAAATGTATTTGGCATTTCAAAAGGCACAACTTCCATTTCCCTTCCTATGAGCATTGAAAGTGAATACATATCAAAAAAGTTATTTCCAAACATATCTACCCATATGGGTATTATATTACCGCCTAGATTTAAAGCTCCCATCAAAAATGCTACAGGAATCAAGCCATAAATTAATTTTATATTTATCTTCCCTAAAAACATACTAAGTCCTAAAAAGAATATAAATGTTGGAAATAAAAAAACAAATATAAGGTTAATAAAACTTCCAAACTCATTATATCCAAACATAGCTTTATAATATATAAAACTCATAAAAATTGGAACTAAAGATGTCAGTATAAAAGTAACAAATACAGCAGCAGATTTAAGTATATAGTATTGAGTTTGGGATATAGGTGATGAAAGCACAATACTCCTTGCTCTCATTTCCTTATCATTAAAAGTATTCGATATGATAAATATCATAGCAACCATTAACAATGGAGAAATCAAATTTAGGAAAAGTGTATATGTCCAATCCGAAAAAGGTGCTGTTCCCATATATCCGCCTGTTATTAATCTCATCAATGAATCATAAGTACTCGCTACAATCAATAAAACAATATACAAGTACTTTTTAGACCATACAATTCTTTTAATCTCATACCTTAATAAATTAATCAACATCAATCGCCTCCCTAGTAAGATTCATTTCTTGAAGAAATTCATCATAAGTCAAATCTTTCAACAGATGTCTTCTATATACTCCTTGTATTCCCTCTAAAAAAACTTTTCCCCCTTGAATTTCTTCTCCTTTTAAAAGCTTAAGAGGCATTAAATAATACAATTCAGCTTGTCTTTTTTCCATTTCCAATGATCTAATAAACCTTTCATTTAACTTCTCTTTCATATCATCATTATTTATATAATAATAATTTTTAAGTTCGTTTAATCTGTATTTCCAAGGTTGTAAGAAAACACCTGAAGAAACCATGTCCCCAAATTCCTTCTGTATATATTTATATGAAAAATAGTTTGCAAGCCCTTCACACGACCAAGGAGTATCATCTATAACATTTACACCTGTTCCCCACCATTGATGAGCCACTTCATGAGCTATTAAATTTAAGTCATTGGCATAAATGTCTACTTTTCTAAAATCTTCTATTTCATTATTTTTATTCAATATAGAATACATGCTGTTATCACGATTTATAGTATTTTCAGCAAAAGTTATAACATTTTCAGAAGAGTGACCTCCCCTCTTATATATGGAAACCTCAACAATCTTTAACGGATAATCTTTTGAATAATATTCACCAATATTTTGGGTATAATACTCCATCATACTTTTTATATGATCTACTATTTTCATATTGTCCACATATTCTTCATGCCTTGATGTATAGTAAAACTCAACAGCTACATTGTCAACCTCTATTTGAGCTTTTTCATATTTGGACGCAAATGCTCCAATATCTGCAGTATGAGAACTATATTCAAATATCCACTTTTTATTTTCATCAATTGTTTCTACATCTACAAGTCTACCTGGTACTACCATAGTTAAATAATCTGGTGCTATATAGTATCCAGAAATATCTATCATATCTCCCTCCGCAACTAGAGGCCTAAAAATCCAATTTGAAGCCTCTAGCAAATATATGCTCTCCTTTGAAATATATCCAGGCATTCCTCTACCTACACCATTTTTATCACATTTGACACTTCCACTATAAAAAATATCTACATTCACCTTTTCTACATCAGGAATAGATACTTCAATAACATTTTTAATCTTTTGGTATACTATTTCTTCCCCATTAACTTTTAAAGAATTTATTTTTAGTCCATCATTTATATCAAACTTAATTGTATTTGAACCGTTGTTTATAAAACTATATGAAACATGAGCATTCATCTCTCCATTTTCACTATCAAATTTAATTTCTGGACAGATACTATCTAAACAAATATTTTCATCTATGGATATATCCAAGTCATTCATCAATTCCATAGTATAGGGTTCCTTTGTATAAGCAAATCCACTTCCCAATATGACAAGTATAGTTAAAGTTAATAATCCTTTACTTTTCATATTAATTAAAAATGAACTACCTATACCACTTTCATATCTTCTCCTAAATAATAATCCTATACCAAATATGGATAGGGAAATTAAAAACCATAATAATCTATTGTAGATAATAGTATTACCTATAGGACCTATGCCTGCAAAATCTGAAACGATATCCAAATTTGTTCGTACCCAAGTTAACAGGTAATTATTTGATTCCAAACTATTTATAAAAATCATTCCAAAGGTTATAACGCTCATATCTAAACTCTCTGTTAAAAGATAGAGCCCAGATATCATCAAAATAGAAAACAAAAGTGTTGGGAAAAATATTATGAGGTAGCTAAACAGGTAATATGATATATCAATTGGAATATTATATATTAACTTTTGTATAGCCATGACTGCTATCATTCCAATTATAGTTGTTATAACAGCATAAAATATTATAGAAAAAATTCGAGCACCTATTATATATAAATAATCTAAATTTGATTCTACAATAGTTCTACTTCTCTTTCTCTTATCTTTATCCAATTTAAGTACAGTAAATAAAGCAAACAATAGAGAGCAAATAGTAGCTCCAAACTTTGCAGAATTAAAGGATATAGTTGACGAATTTCTTTTTATATAAAATAAGTTGAAATCATTTGTCATGTTCAATGAATTGATTCCTATTGCCAATATAATACATGTAGCTAGAATTAATAAAATAATGACCTTTTCCTTGAACATATATTTAATCTCATTCTTGACCAATAAAATCTTATTTGCCATTTTGAACTTCTCCTTTCAGCATACAATATACATAAGCATCTTCTAAAGAAGGGGTTATCTTTTCAAAAGATGATGGCAAACTTTCAGATACTACCCTATATTTAGTTCCATTTGGAGTAATTACAGTGGAAGTAATCTTGAATTCACCTTTCATTTCACTTTCCAATATCTTTTCTCTATCATTCCCTTTAATCTCTATAGTTCCTACATGATCCAAAGCTTCTTTAACCAGTTCACTAGGTTGTCCAACAAAAAGTATATTACCTTTATTTAAAACTATAATTGAATTGCATATAGATTCTATATCTTCAATAATATGAGTCGATAGTATAACCATCCTGTCCTTTGACCCTTCTGAAAAAAGGTTTCTAAACTTAATTCTTTCTTCCGGATCAAGTCCTACTGTAGGTTCATCGACTATCAATAGTTCTGGATCATTTAGTATTGCCTGAGCAATACCTACTCTTTGTTTTTGTCCTCCTGAAAGGGTTTTTATCCTAAACTTCCTTTTTTCTTCTAAGCTTGTCATACTAATGACCCTGTCAATTGATCCTTCTTTGTTCTCTTTTATACCTTTTAGACAAGCCATATAGTCTAAAAATTCTTCCACAGTCAGTTCCTCATACAGTCCAAAATCCTGAGGCAAATAGCCTAATCTTTCTTTCAAATGCTTTTCATTCTTATTTAAAGGAACTCCATCTACTGTGATACTTCCACTTGTAGGAAGCAATTGTCCTACCAACATCTTCATAAGTGTACTTTTCCCTGCTCCATTAGGACCTACAAATCCAATCATAGCTGGAGAATTAATTTCCAAATTGATATTATCAAGTGCCTTTACACTTTTATATTTTTTGCTGATATTTTCTAATTTTATATTCATTTCATCACCCTCCACTATATATTCGGGAAATGAGTATAAAAGTTACAAAAAAATTAGATGTTATAATAATGTCACCATTTGCATTCTTGATTCGTGTATATAGTGAAGGGAGTTGAAAAAATGGTGAAAATCATTGATATATCACCTATTCAAGAAGCGATATCTGGAAAGTTGAAGAAAATAAAGAGGCAAATCTGAATCATTTAGATACTCTATAACCAATTTGTCTACGAGGTATTAAATATAAAAGTGGAAAAACACAAGAAATGTTTTAAGCTGGAGGATAAAGTCAATTTGATAAATTCGAAGAAAATTATACTGAATCATTATGTTTTGATAAAATAGTTGATGTAAATAATCTTCAAGCATTATTATTTGGAGAACAATTATCTGAAATACCATTACATTAATATGAAATGAT
Source organism: Sporanaerobacter acetigenes DSM 13106 (assembly GCF_900130025.1). Lineage (NCBI taxonomy): Bacteria > Bacillati > Bacillota > Tissierellia > Tissierellales > Sporanaerobacteraceae > Sporanaerobacter > Sporanaerobacter acetigenes. The sequence goes on from NZ_FQXR01000006.1 coordinate 212,518, forward strand.
AAACGGGCAGGAAACTAACCTGCCCGTTTTCGACTATGTTTGGTACTTTCAATAATAAGCCCTTTATCCCAACAGCTTCTATGTGTAAATAGATATTTTATATACCTTATGCCGATAATATACTTTCAAAATTGTTCTGTAAATACTGAAATAGCTTTGGTGTAATATCTTTATAGGTAAGATTCGATGGCAACTTTTCAAAGCACTTTATTTTTTCCATTTCGCTTTCAGGCAAATCTCCTAATTCCTTTATTTCTGCATAAAAAACCATTCCATTCGCCCTAGAAATTTCATCTCTAGCCCAGTAATCAAATGCAGGCACTATATCAAATGAAATAGCACCTGTCTCTTCAAATAATTCTCTTTTAGCAGCATCTAATGGATTTTCACCTAATTCAATATGTCCACCAGCAGTTTCCCATGTATTTCTTTCTTTATGCTTGCACAAAACCCATTTATCACGATACTTAGCTATAATCACCACATATTTATAAGTTTTTAAATTATTTAACTCACAAATTTCACAAATCATAACCTTCCTCACTTCCTCCTTTTATTATTTGCTCTGCAAGACAGTCTCAAGACAAAGGGATATTTCACTTGTCTTACAAATCTAATATGCTTTCAATAGCCTTTTCTAGCTCACCACTGTGAATAGTATTTAATGACTCTTCAGCCCAATTAGGGAATTTAGGTCGTCTATATGCAAATATTAAAGTAACTAGAGTAGATATACCGTCATCAATTATCTTCTCTTCTTCATCAATAGCACCATATTCTTCAATAAACACCTTCCCAGCCTCTTCTGATAGTGATGAACACACATTTCTAATATCATTGTATCTAAAACCTACACCCAACAGATTGTAGTCAAACATCATTGCTTCTTTTCCGTCATTGCCAACTGCAAGATTGGTCCAATAAAAATCATTATAAGTTAGGGTTTCTTCAAGATCTCCAATTTTGCTAAAAATTAAATCATAGTTATCAAGTATTAAATCCCATACTCTGTTATCACTAGTGTTAGATTTGTTTTTTATTAAATCAATGTTTTCCCTTGTAACAACATCAAATTCTCTATAAAGGTTGCTACCATTTTCATATATATATTTTGCTCCCTTAGTGTGTAAATCAACATACCAAGTAGCAAGTACCTTTGCTACTTCAGTATTCATTAAATCTGATTCCTTTCCTAATCTATATTTTTTACTTCTTTTTAAATCCTCAAGCAATAAGGCTCTATCTGTACGAGCATATACTTTAATTGTGGGTATATTTAACTCTTCAAGAATAGAATAATTTTTTATTTCTCTTGCATATTCATCATTTAAAAAATATTTAAGTACAAAATGTTTGTTTTCATATGCAATTCTAAATAGATAAATTCCATCTTTATTTTGAATTTCTTCCAAATCAATATGATTGGTATTTAACAAACCAAGCTTAATTAGCTCTTTATAGACTTCCTCTATTATATTCATACGGTCTCCTTTTTAATTCTTATATTGATTATTTTGATTTCACTTTTTAAAATTATCATTACTATATTTATTACAATTTCATTACTTATTTTTCTGATCTTTTAATATGAGAAAGATATAAAACTCCAGCTATTGAAAGCAATGCAAATATGACGGTAAAAATATATAAAGATGGTTCTTTTGTTATATAAAGAGCCGTTGGCCCATCTGCACCACCTATAATTTCTACTGAACTTGAACTGCCTATTTGTTTTTGTAATTTGGATAATGGATATATAGGCATTATAAAGTTATGGCATACACTAATAAGAGTCATTATAATAAATATAATGGTAAATACAGTGACTGTTTTTCTTTTTTTCAATTATCTTCACCTCAATTATTATTTTTCATCACTAAAAATAGCACGATTAATTTCTATTTTTAATCCTTCTATCTATAATTCTACATTTTTCACTCAAGTCCTTCTCTTATAATCAATTATTTTTCATTATCAAATTATATTTAAAAAATATATTAGGGTGAGAATCAAAACAAATAATAAACGTTTCAATTCTCACCCTATTTTTCATCTTATATCTTATTCGCTTGGTTAATTATCGATGACCTTAAAGCAGATTCTTTATGGTATTAAATAAACTCTTTTCAGATTTTATTTTAGTTTCTTCTCCGATTACACATATATTATTCTGCTTCAAAATTTCATCTATCATATCGGCATAGCCTCTTATATCTTCTGCCGTAGTGGATAAAATTTCATCTCTATATCTTTGTATATCTTCCTGTGTCTTTCCTGTTATATACATATCATCAGAATCTGATCCTTTATAAATTGGCTCTCTAGGATAGTCAACAATAAATAGTGCTCTATTAATATACTCTGCCATTTTTTCTTCATCTGCGGTGAAATTTCTAAGATAATTACCTGCTCCATTAAATACTTCTATAGTCTCTTTTAGATTTGGATCTCTATATGAATAGAGCATAACAGATGAATCAGTTATCATAGCATTTCCACCATAAGCTCCTCCTTTTATCCTAATCTCTTTGCTTAAATATCTACTTAAAACCTTCTCTAATACAGCCAATTTTCCACTGTTCTCATACCCTAACTTTTTAAAATTTCCAGCCTTTGCTATATATTGAACTTTTGATGGTATTATAAAGCCTTCATTTTTTGTTGAGTCGTCAAATTCATACTTTTGTATTGAAAGATTGTTGGCCTTTATATTATTCTTAAAACTCTTAAAGCTCTTTTCAAAATCATTATAATCTGTTTTATCTCCAGTAAAGCTGACAATTAAGTTGTTTTTATCAAATGCCATATTTTTTACTTCTTCAAGATTCTTTATGATTTCATCTGAATTCTTGTCAAAGTTTTTATCTAAATCACAAATAAACTGATAGAATGGAATATAGTTTAAATTCCTATATTTTTCACATTGAGAATCATAAGACGAAACCTGTGATGAAAGATAATAAAAAGGATCGCTTTCTATATCAAATTGAATTTTTGTTTTTATTCGTTGAATCTGATTTCTTAAATTATCCTTATCATCAAGTTTGCTTTTATTAGTTATTTCATTTAATATGTCAAATGCATTATCTAATTTATGTTTTAGTGTATTAAAAGATATTAGTACCTTAGGATAAAAATTGTCCTTACTTTTACTGTCCTCAAGTGCTATTGCTTCAATGGAAACTCCATCTGTATAAGTATATATAGCATTGTTAAGTTGAGTATAGTTATAATTTTCAGTATCAACATTTCCTAGCATCTTAGTTAATAATATTAAATACATTAGTTTATCTTGTGGAACTTTAGTTGTATCATAGTATAGATCTACATATTGAATTCCATTTGTATATATTGGATGATTTAATATTTTCATCCCTTCAATTTCTTTTATATTTATTGGTATTTCTTCAACCTTTTTATTTCTATCTTCTAAACTAATTTCGAATGACTTTTCTTTTTTGAGTTTTAAAGAATCTTCTTGCCATTTTTTAAATTCTTTATTTTTGTTTATGATAGCATTTAACTCTTCTTTAGATAAACTTGCCTTATATCTAGCAAGCTCATCATTTAATTTCTTTACCGTTTCCTCTTCTAAACCTAGCTTTGGCTTTAGAACTACAAGGGATGAATAATTATTATTCAACATGTACTTTTGAATTAATTTTTCAAAATATCCATCATCTGCTTTTCCCTTTATTTTCTCAATTTGTGAATTCACTTTAAAACATTCCATCAAATCTCCACCATACAACCATGTATTTCTTGCCTTGTCCATATAGTCTCTCCATCTCTCTTCGGACAAGTTGTCCTTTCGTATACTCAATTCATATGAGTTGAGCACTGAATTAATCAATTCCTTATCAAAACCATTTTTCACTATATCATTTAATGATTCATTTACTATTTTCAAAAATTCCTCTTTCTTCCTTTCATTTGAATTGGATATTATGATACCCCGCATTGGCTGCTGTATATCATCTCCAACGGTGCCAAGAAAATTCCCTATTCCACTTTGTGAAACTTTCTTATAAAAAGGTGAAGAATTGGAATGAAGCAACATCTCCAGCATATCTAATCCCATATTTGTTTCATAATCCGTATTTTTATCAAAAGCATAGTTGATAGATAGATAAGTTCCATCCTCTACGCTACTCCCCATTGGTAATGAATAATAATCTTCTACAACTTTCATTTTATCAAAGGGTTTTTCTTTATAAATTTTATTATCAAAATCTATTTTCTTTAATTTACTTAAGTAACCATTATTTATGAATTCCAATGTCTTTTCAATATCCATATTTCCATAAAGATATATAAAGGAATTAGAAGGAGTATAGTTTTTATTATAAGTTTTCAAAAATTCTTCATAAGTAAGTTTAGGTATATCAACTGGATTTCCCCCTGAATCAAATCTATATATTGTATTGGGAAATAAAGATTTGTCTACAACTTCACATAGTTTACCTGTAGGAGAATATCTGCCTTTCATCTCATTGTATACAATACCATTCACATTCAACTCTTTTTCAGGGGAATCTATTTCATAACGCCATCCTTCCTGCATAAAAAGCATCTCACCATCATTTATATTGGGAAAAAATACTGCATCTAAATATTCACCCATATTACGTCTAAACTCATCCTCTTTATCACTAAAAGTAAAATATTGAGTAAAATCTGATCCAGTATAAGGATTACCTATAGCATTAACTCCATTTGCAACTACATGTTCTATTATATGATTCACTCCAGTATCATCTTTTGGTAATGTCTTAAAGGCAATTCCAAATACCTTTCTTTTATCACTATTCTTAATACATGCAAGTTTTGCCCCTGTTTTTTCATGCTCAAACTCAAAAACTGTTGAATCTATATCCTCAATATGTTCCTTTTTCATTAATTTAAATCCTGAATATACTTGTGATATTTTTAGTTCATCTTTAATACCTTCAGCTAATGCAATTGAGGTATTGTTTACTAATGGCTGAATTGAGCCTAAAAAGCACACGGTCACTAAAATAGCTACTAAAAACAACTTCAATTTTCTTTTCATTTTGCTCTTCCTTTCCAATGAATTTTTTATATTTTTTTGAAATAAGATAATAGTAAAATACATTTCATCATATGCTGATACGCAAAACTTCTGATTTCATTACATTTTTCTTTTTTATTATTTCACTTATCCCCACATCACCTCTATTCCCCAAATGCTATAAATTCGAAAATATAACTCTTTCAAATAAATTATATACAACAATTTTCATATAATTCTGCGTTAATCCTTAAGGTTTTCTTAAGAATTTACACGGGATAGAATTATTTCGTTAATGACATATGCTTACAAACGGTAAATCTATAATAGATTTACCGTTTGTAAGCATATAGTACTAATAATCATTAATACATAATTATCTTTTATGTAATGTATTTTCTCACGTAGTCTATAAACCGCTCATTCTTGCCCGTTTAATAAATTCCTTATTTTGTGTTCATAACTATGTATTAACATCATTTTAAGATTAAATCACAGAATCGAACTGTTCCTCTGCAAATCCAATTTGAAAAATTCCATCTATTTTATGAATATCCTGTATAAATTCATTTATATTGATATTACTAGGTAATTTAATTTGAATAAAAGCTGTTATTATGGTATCATCACTATCCATTAGGAAAATATCTTTTATACTAATATTATATATTCCTAACAAAATCCCAATATCACCAATAATGCCTGGCCTATTGTTTGCAGTTATCTCCAAAGTCCTATAATTTGTTTTAAGAACCTTTTTTTCAAAAGATCTTAGACTTACCAATGTTATAAGTACAATTCCTGTAGTCACTAATCCTCCTAAATAATATCCATTACCAATAGCTAATCCAATGCCGGCACAAACCCATAAACTAGCAGCTGTAGTAAGTCCTTTTATATGACTGCCAGTTCTTAAAATAGTACCAGCACCTAAAAAACCTATGCCACTTATTACTTGAGAAGCTAATCTAGCTGGATCACCAAGGTATAAACCAGTTGTCACATCATAAAAGCCATCTATAGATACTAGCATGATTAATGTTGAGCCAACCGTTACTAAAATATGAGTTCTAAGTCCTGCTGGTCTATTATTTGCTTCCCTTTCTAATCCAATCAGTCCCCCAATTATAGCTGATAATATAAGTCTTAATATTATTTGATTTTGATTGGTCATAAGATATTATCCTTTCTTAATTTTTTATTTTAATGAAAGTTTTTAAAACTTTCTATTTATATTTTTGCTTTATGCAGTTTTTATTTATTAATGTCTATAATTGAAATTTTACTTTTTTCATCTACTTTAAGTATTTTGGGTTCTACACTTTTATAAGCAGTTTCACGATTTATATTTTCATCATTTTCTAAAATAATTCCACTAGAAAAAATAGTGATTAAACTATCATTAAAAAATTTATGATAACCTTTAAATTCTGCTTCATGTCCTCGCACAAATAAATCAAACCCTATTAAATCCTTAAATTCTTCAAAATGCTCTTCTGAAAATCGAAATCTTCCATTATCTTCCCTTAAATCTTTCCCATTAATGCTTAGATCACTCCACATCATATTATCCACTATGGTCTTATTTAGATTATCTACTATTTCCTTATTGGTTAAATCTGATATGCTATTTATGTAATAGTAGTATCTATCTCTATCTTTTTTATATCTTGGCAAACCACCATGAGTAGCCATTACAATATTTTTATTACAAATAAAAACTATATTGCATAAGCTATCAAAAAATCTTGAATAAATTTCTATAATATCAGACTTAATTGTTTTATTTACATCTGTAAGATGATATAGATAATGATAAAACCAGTCATCTTTATCGTCTTCTTCTGGAACTCTAACCCAGGAGACAACTTCTCCATCCTTTATAGAACCTCCATCGTGATTTCCTCTTAAAATATAAACATTTTCCGAGAATATATACTTTAAAGATAGTATATATTGGAGACATTCTAAATGCTTTTTACCTCTATCCACATAATCTCCTAAAAATACTAATCTAATTTTTTCTTTGTTTACAATTCTATTAAAAAAATCCACCTTTTCTAAAACTCTTTTTATACTAATAGTATCTGAGTGTATATCTCCTATTAAATAATATTCAAAGCCTTCCTCATTTAAAGAATATATATTAAAAGCTCTTTTCCCATCCTTAAGTTCATTTTCTATTTTCTTTATATTAATATTTTCTTTTAAAATTCGGCTATTATAATCATCATATTCTTCTTCGTGTATTTTGCATACTTCATCTACTAAGTATTTATGAATTTCATATACATTGCTTAAATCTTCATAAAATAAATCATTTAAATCTTTCCACACTAATGAATTTATCTTGAAAAAATCTTTTTTTAATTCTTCTCCTGTAGAATAATATTGATTTTCTAAATTTAGCTTTGTATTATTTATAAAATCTATTACGTCCATATAGCTCTTCATAATTTGTATACCTAGCCTTTCTCTTTATGTTATATTTTTAGTTAAATATTAGTTCAAGAGAAAACTTTAAAACTAAAGTTTTCTCTTGAAGCTTTATGTTAGTCATTTAGCTAATTGGGGGAG